>JAIUYC010000363.1 GCA_020216575.1 Coleofasciculus sp. S288
GTTATTGTCTCTAGTTCCCTGAAGCGACGCGGACAAATTGAGCAACCGATTGACCCCATTCGCGTCAGTCAATTTGTAGAAGCAGTGCGGCGGAGCGTTTCTGCCAAAACTGAGCCAAAACCTATTTCATCGGTCAAGCTACATTCGTAGTGAGGTAATAGTTTAGTAGTTAGACCTCTATGAGCTATCGCTCACAACAAAGAATGAAAATATACCTCTCCTGAGAGACGCGACATGTCGCGTCTCTACGACCCCTGACCCCCTATTTTCAGATTAGTAGTTAGTTTTACCCCTAGTCCCTAATTCCTGATTATGAGTCGCCGACGTTCTGCCCCCTGGATTCATCGCTGGTCTCGTCAGTTGATCGGCGCGATCGCTATTCTTGGTGCTCTAGACACTGCCTATCTCACGCTCGTTGAGCTTGGGGTTTTTAAAGAAGCTGTTTGCCCGACTACTGGACCGATCAACTGCGAAGCCGTCCTGGCGAGCGAGTATGCCAAGATTTTTGGCGTGCCGTTGAGCTTGTTTGGCTTTTTGGCTTATGTTGCAATTGCCGCCTTTGCGTGGGCGCCCCAACTGCTGAAATCATCCGATAACAAAGACCTCCGCGCCAACGTAGAGAACTCGACTTGGCTGCTGATATTTGCAGGTGCAACTGCCATGACGATTTTCAGCGGCTACTTAGTCTATCTGATGTCCTTCAAAATTGGCGCATTTTGCATCTACTGTTTAGCCTCAGCGTTTTTCTCTCTCAGCTTGCTCGTGCTGACTCTTATCGGAAGAGCCTGGGAAGATATGGGTCAACTCTTTTTTACGGGGATTGTGGTTGGCATGATAGCCCTCATTGGCATGATGGGTGTCTACGCCTCAGCTCAGCAAAATGCCGGACAGGTTGCCCAACAAGGGGATACTAGTATCATCCTGCCTCCTACGGGCGCACCAAAACCAGGCGTAGGTTGGGAGGTGACCACCACATCCGGTCCTGCCGAAATTGCTCTGGCGCGTCATCTTAAAGAAGCCGGTGTTAAGGAATATGTTGCTTACTGGTGTCCTCACTGCCACGAGCAGAAGTCGCTGTTTGGCAAAGAAGCCTACAAGGAACTCAATACCATTGAGTGTGCTGCTGATGCTCCCACCGGCAAGCCAGAAGTCTGTAAGGCGGCTGGAGTGAAAGGTTTCCCGAGTTGGGAAATTAATGGTCAAATGCTCTCTGGTATCAGAACGCTGGACGAACTTGCTGATTTAACCGACTACCAAGGTCCGCGCGACTTTAAGTACTCCTTGCCGCAGCGTTAATCATCTGTCAAAACCCCGATACTCTAGCGGTTCTCAAATCAGTGGAATACAACCATCAATCCCCTGACTCCTAAAACCAGGTGTATTCCATCCAACTGAGAACCGCTATAGTTTGCGGTCTAAATTTTAATTCTCGGAGGGAAGGAATTAGCGATTGAGCTATCCGTCCTCTGTCCACCCGATTCAGAATTGCGATTTAGCTCGCAGTTTTGTATCAGAAAAATAGGATTCTTGCGAAATAACTGCAACTGAGATTTTTCTTGGTTATAATTAGCAGGTAGCTTCTGCAAGATGCTTATTCGAGATTGCAGACTCCCAACAGGGTAATCTATTCATCTCATCCTAACAATATAATTCTGGCAGTGAGAGAATTTGTCAGGATTTTTGGGTGCAAAATTTTGACTAGAAAGAGGGGACACGAAGGGTTTTGGCTATTAAAGTCAAAAATCAGGATAAGAGTGTTTTGCCTTTATTTTTACAGAGGAAGCTCCACTATTCGATGAAGAAATATTTGTATGGAGCTTTGTGTATAGTGAAGCATATCTAAGCTTGCGCGTGACTCTTACCTGACTATTTAAAGGTAGGGAAAACTCTTTTGACTCTTTGGATTGATTCCACTTATTAATCAAGCCTATCACAACTAACAGTGCTAAACAATTCAAAATTAAAAATAACTACATTAAAAGAATTTAAAGGATACGTCAAGGGTAGCTTTATTTCCACCGCGCTGTACTAGTGTTGAGCCTTTGACCTTGGACTACAATGCAACTTCTAGTGCAACAGCTTCCACCTCTATTTGAAGGGAACTATTGACCGGAAGAGACGCGTCTACTGACATAATCTGATTTGCGATCGAACGATGTAAAAAAGATTAACGTTTGAATTTAAAACTATCAAAACTATGTGTGTAACAGCATCTTTGGAATAATCGCGCAGTCAAGCAGATGTTCAAAGTAAAGTCTTTTCGCAGGCTAAAGCAGTGGGTTAAGAAAGAGCGCCAAGTATTGATGACCGCTGCTGGTGTCACAGGTGCTGTGATTCTCCTCCGCTCGATCGGGATACTCCAATTATCGGAGTTTGCTGCGTTAGATCAGCTGTTTCGCCTGCGTCCTCCAGAACCGACAGACGATCGCATCGTCATTGTTGAGATTAGCGAGGCGGACTTACAGCAAATCGGGAAATGGCCGATTCCGGATGACATTATGGCGCAACTCCTTGAGAAAATAAACGCCTCTCATCCTCGAGCCATTGGTTTGGACATCTATCGCGATTTGTCCGTTGAGCCAGGTCAGACAGAAATTACCAAAGCCTTTACAACGATACCCAATCTGATTGGTATTGAGAGACTCAAGGACAAAACGAGCTTGGGCGTTCCTCCTCCACCCCTGTTGAATCAACGCCAACAGGTTGGCTTTAATAATGTGATTGTTGACCCCGATGCCATAGTGCGCCGCAGCTTGCTCTATTGGCACGTCAATGGCGAACCCCGTAGAAGTTTGGCGCTACAGCTTGCATTGATTTATCTCCAGGCAGAAGGCGTTACTCCCGAAGCGTCAGCCATCAATTCCAATTATTTGCAACTCGGTCGTGGTGTCTTTCGCTCGTTCCAGCCAAATGATGGCAGCTACGTACAGGCAGATGCCAAAGGCTATCAAGTTTTGGCTAACTTTCGACGCCTCGCTAGCTTTCGCCGCGTGTCCGTGGTTGATGTGTTGGAAAATCGAGTACCTACACGGTTGTTGCGCGATCGCATTATCTTAATTGGTTCCACAGCCCCTAGCTTAGAGGACATTTTCTACACACCTTACAGTGGTGGATTGATTGGTGAAGCCAAACCGATTTTTGGCGTTGAGTTGCAAGCGAATTTCATCAGTCAAATCCTCAGTGCGGCACTCGACGGACGCCCCCTGCTTAAAGTTTGGTCGGAACCCGTGGAATGGCTGTGGATTTTCGGGTGGTCGGGGTTGGGTGCAGGCCTGATTTGGCGGAGGCGATCGCCTCGACGGGCTGCTGTTGGTCTTCTCCTCGCTGGTGCATCGTTAAGCGGTGGCTGTTACCTGGCTTTTTTAGCGGGTTGGTGGTTACCTTTCGTCCCAGCGCTATTGGGACTTTTGGGTTCTGGGGGTGTGATTACCAGTCATATTGCCCACTTAGAAGAAGAATTAAAACGCTCCAAAGAATTTTTACACTCCGTCATTAATGCCATTCCCGACCCCGTTTTTGTCAAAGACAAAGAACATCGTTGCATTATTTTGAACCAGGCTTATTGTAAGTTAGTGGGTTATCCGCTTAAGACGTTGATGGAAAAGTCAGACTATGATATCTTTCCTAAACACGAAGCCGAAGCCTTCTGGACACAAGATGAACTCGTTTTAGAAACTGGTGAAGCCCAGGAAACGGAAGAAGAATTTACAGATGCGTTTGGGGTGACTCATCTGATAGCCACCAAAAAGTCCCTCCATAAAGATGCGGCGGGTAATCTCTTCTTGATTGGTGTTATTCGAGACATTACAGAGCGCAAGCGGGTTGAGGAAGAATTGAGGCAAGCGGCGGTAGAGTTGAGTCGTTCAAATCTGGAACTCAAACTTTCAGAAGACCGATTGCGGTATTTGGCGTATCACGATGCCCTGACCGGTCTTGCCAATCGCAAACAGTTCCACGAACGCCTGAGTCAAATTGTGGAGTGGGCGCGTAGCAATCACCAGCTAGTGGCGCTAATGTATCTGGATTTGGATGGCTTCAAGCAGGTGAACGACACACTGGGACACGACACGGGTGACCAGTTGTTAAAAATTGTTGCCAAACGCCTGACCAGTTGCTTGCGCAGTGGCGATTTGGTTTCGCGGCTGGGGGGTGACGAGTTTACGGTGATTCTCTCCGGAATTCCTCAAGCTGAATATGCGGCTAGAGTTGCAGAAAAAATTCTAGATGCTCTGTCACAAGTTTTTGTGTTGGAAGGGCAAGATGTTTTTGTGAGCGTCAGTATTGGGATTAGCATTTACCCTCTAGATGGGGAAAGCGAGGAAACCTTAATTAAGAAGGCCGATGCCGCGATGTACCGTTCTAAGCAACTGGGTCGGAATCAACATCATTTTGCTTATTCTTTAGTGTCTCATGAGAGTTCGGGGGAGCTATGAGTACTTCAAAATTCAATGAGATTGTTTTTTTTTAGGAACCGCAGAGGCACAGAGTACGCAGAGGAGAGAAAGAGAGGTTCGCATGACTCCTAATACTGGGAGGTTATGCAGGTTTATGGTAGGAAAAAATCATTTTGCGATCGCATAACATCCCTCAACGTGCCGGAAACCTCGACCCGGGCGGCGGCTGATTGATTGCAGCCCAAAACAGCCCGAGTTCTTTAATAGCATTCACAAATTCATGGAAATCTAAGGGCTTCACCACATAGGCATTCGTACCCAAGTCATAGCTTCTAATCAGATCCTGCTCTTCGCGTGAAGATGTCAAGATTACCACAGGAATTCTTCTCAAAGCTGTGTCAGCCTTGATTTGTGCTAGTACTTCCAACCCATTCACTTTGGGCAATTTTAAATCCAGCAGCACCACAAGCGGATACCCTTCCATCCGCAGCTTAAAAAGTCCCCGTCGATACAGATAATCCAGTGCTTCTTCCCCATCACGCACAACTGCCACTTCGTTAGCGAGTTTGTTTTCCTCCAGTGCTGCCAGAATTAACTCGACATCGTTCGGACTGTCTTCAGCTAACAAAATTCGCTTTAATTCGGACATTCATCCTCCTTTAGCAGATGCTTTGGTAGTGAGAAATAAAATGTTGCCCCTTGGTCTATCTCACTTTCCGCCCACGTTCGACCCCCATGACGCTGAATAATTCGCCGCACGTTAGCAAGCCCAATTCCGTTTCCTTCAAACTGATCGACACTGTGCAGGCGTTGAAACACGCCAAAGAGTTTGTCTACATATCGCATATCAAAGCCAACACCGTTATCACGCACCCAGAACACCTCCTCATGCTCGGTATTGGTACTTCGGATTTCAATCTCAGCTTGGGGGCGCGAACGGGTGTACTTAACCGCATTGGCAAGCAAATTGTAGAACACTTGCCGTAAAAGGGAAAGATCGCCAAAGATTTGGGGCAATTGCTCAACGTGCCACCGAATTGCACGTCCTTTCGTCTCTAATTCCAAATCGCGCTGCACCTCAAGCACCAGTTGATTCGTGTTG
>JAIUYC010000364.1 GCA_020216575.1 Coleofasciculus sp. S288
CCTGGGGTTTAAACCCCAGGCTAACAGCTAAAGTCTTCTGAAGAAGACTGAGTAAGAGTTTCAGTCCATTTCAATGGACTTGGGCTATGAGCCTTGAACTTGAGTTCAAGGTGGACTGTGGGGTTGACTGAGAAGGGTACAAGATGTCAGTTTCCTAAAAGACTTCATCCATCTTTTAAGAAATTCCGGAGAAGTTCTTTGTCGCAAATCCATCTAGCTCAACAATCCGGAAAGTTACAACTTCAGTGAGTAGCTAATGTATTGCTGCAAATATTAAGATTGACTCAGAGGTTCTGTGACCCAGGCCCCCCAACCTAACCAGGAACCCAATATCTTAGGCAAGTTTGCCAGTGTCGTTGGCTTGCTGGGTACTGCGCTTTTCTTCGCTGGCTGGATTTATCGCTGGTCGTACTTCTACTTTTTTCAGCTAGAAATCACGACTCTCGACTTATCTCCACAGTCGTTTCTTATCGTTCCTCTCCAGATATTTTTAGGAGATGGCTGGATCATCTGCAAAAGTGCGATCGCATTCATCATAGCTGCGATCGCGATTCACATCACGTTATGGCTGATTCAAAGCCTCAGCGATGCACTCGTCAACCAACTCAACCAATTACTATCGCACCGCATCATCCCCGCTACTCAACGCAAGCGCTCATGGTTTGCCAAACGGCTAAAATCTCTCGCTGAATTTAGTTCTCCGCAACTCGGTTCAGTCCAGTTTTTGCGATCGCTCGTCAATGAAATAGTCATCGTATCCTGGACATTACTCGTCATCTTTTGGTTAGCCCGTTGGCAAGGCACAGCAGACGCCCGACGAGATGCCAGTCAACACTCCACCTTGCCCGTCGTCACCCTAGTTACACCTGAAAACCGCTTCGCCTTGGGACGCAAACTCGACGACGTATTCACCAATCCCTCCCTAAAAGGCTACAACCTGATTGGCGATCGAGGACTATTCGATGACCTACGGGGAAGGGAAGACAACGACACTAGCGATCGCAAAAAGCCTAGAGTTTGGCGCTTGCTCTTGGAACGTGGCGGCTGGATTTATCTTTTCCCAACCTTACCTCCCAATGCTAAACCCAGCGATCGCCCACCTGTTTTAGTCCTCCAAAAAAGCGACCAAGGCGAACAGCTGATGATTTTAAGCCCAGAAGCTACCCAGACAGAATCGCCTTGAAGCAGTCGCGGATTGGGCTTTTTCAATTTCAGTGGTTGCTAAAATCAGCTTAGACCCCTGTTATGAAAACCTGGTAGATGGACAGAATTAAACGGAAGGTGGGCATTGCCCACTGAAATCCTGTAGTTAAAACCTGGAGAGAATAATGGGCAATGCCCATCCTACAACTAGGCTGTGTTTATTTATGTCGCTCTACTCATATTTTGCACCTGGCGGTTGAAACCGCAACTACACAAACAAAACCTGCCTCCGCAGGTTACAAACCCTTGATTTTCTGTTAGTCCGCGCAGGCGGACTTGGTTTGTATAGCCCCAGAATTCCATTCTGAGGGCTTAGTGTTCACGTCCTATGAGGGGTTTCTGGGTTCATGGCTTTTTGGTTGCCTGGATTACAGGCGTTTTTCCCCAACCGAGTTACTTCTATTACTTCACAGGTTTTGACGACACCTTCCTGGTATCTAGCTTGGGGGCGTTCGGATGAAATCGGTGAAGGCGTTACCTGGCAAGATGAGCAATTTGCGATCGCTCACGCTCAACCGGCCTTCAGTCCACAGAAGCGATTCGTCGTTGTTGGGGATGTCTGGTTGAGTAACCGTTCCCAACTCCTGCAACACCTGGATATCGACCCTACACGGGATTGTACCGATGCTCAGATTATCGCCCAATTGTGGGAGCGCTGGGGCATCGAATCGCTATCACGCCTAGAGGGGATGTTTGCGCTGGCGATTTGGGATCGAGAGCGTCAGGACTTGTGGTTAGTTCGCGATCGCACTGGCTCCCGCACCCTCTATTACACTACGAATGGCGCAACTCGTTGGATTGCCCCTCGCTTGCGAACCCTTGCTCCCTACCGTTCATCTGACTTAGACTTAGTTGCCCTGCGCGATTATCTCTGTTGTGCCTTCGTGCCTGGGGAACAGACGTTATGGCGAAGCGTGCGCGAGTTGCGTCCGGGAACTGCTTTACGCCTGCCTGATGAAACCACACAAATTTACTGGCAGCCAAAAGAAGAGATTTGCCATGCCGAGCAACCTTTAGAATGGCATGGGAAACAATTGCGATCGCTCCTAGAAACCATTGTCCAGGACTACTTGCCTAGTGGTGAACCTGTAGGCGTTTTCTTATCGGGCGGAATTGATTCGAGTTGTATCACCGCCCTAGCTGCCAAATTACACGACTGCCCCGTACACACCTACTCGATTCATTTTGGACTTGAGTATCCGAATGAATTAGAATTTGCCAATTTAGTCGCTCAACATTGCCAAACTCAGCACCACGTTCTTGAAATTACACCCAATACTATTTGGGAAAAACTGCCTCTGGCTCTAGCTTATTTAGATGATCCCATTGGCGAGGGGTTAACCGTTCCCAACTTATTAGTCGGACAGCTTGCAAAAGAATCAGTCAACGTTGTGCTGAATGGAGAAGGCGGCGATCCGTGCTTTGGTGGACCCAAAAACCAGCCCATGTTATTAAACCATTTATATAGCTCTATAACAAATCAAGAGCAAACCGATTTGCTATCCGCCTATCTGACGTCTTTCAAAAAATGTTTTCTGGATTTGCCACAACTTTTACAACCAGATATCTGGACAGCCGTACAAGCAGAACCTTCAGTTTTTGAAGCTGATTTAACTTCACCTGACGCCACCTATTTGAATCGGTTGATGCTCCTCAATATCACATTTAAAGGAGCAGATTACATCTTGACAAAAGTGAACGCATTGACTCAAGCTGCTGGTTTGTCGGGACGTTCTCCCTTGTTCGATCGCCGAGTCGTGGAGTTGAGCCTGCAAATTCCACCAGAATATAAACTATCAGGTGCTGAAGAAAAGGCCGTCCTGAAGCAGGCGGTAGCGGATTTATTACCAGAGGTTATCTTGAGACGTCCTAAAAGTGGGATGATCATGCACATGCAGCAATGGTTTCGCACCATTTGGCAGCAACGGGCGAGGAGGTTATTGTTAAATAAAAAAGCTGCGATCGCGCCTTATCTCAATCAAGGTTTAATTCGAGATTGGTTAGATTATCGAGGCCAAGTGTGGCATCGCTATGGCGTCTTGATTTGGCTGTTAGTGAGTTTGGAAATATGGCTACAGGTGAATCAGCAGAAAGAGATTTGAGCGGCATCTCATACCATTTAGTTTTACTCATATCTCTCTTGAAAATAGGGAGTCAGGAGTCAGGGGAGAGGAATTTTCATCCTTCGTTAGGAGCGAAAATCGTGGGAGTCTTGCACTAAGTCCACAGAATGGAATTCTGGGGAACCATACAAACCAAGTCTGCCTGCGCGGACTAACCGAAAATCAAGGGTTTTATAACCTGCCTCCGCAGGTTTTGTTTGTGTAGGTGCGGTTTCAACCGCCAGATGCAAGATATAAGCAAGCAGATACCATTGATACCAAATCTGCTACGATTGCCCTCTTTTTGAACAAACCACAGAGGCACAGAGTTCACAGAGGGAAGAACACGGAGGGAATTAAAAGATAAGAGGGGTTATAGGTGCGGATTTGGTATGAGTTGATGAATTTGAAAGAGCTGTAGTCCACTAACCTATCAAAACTTGGTTTGCAAACCAGTAGCTTCAATATCAACCGAAACTGTCAACAGCATAGACATAGCCCACACCGCCATACCCACCATCATCAACGAGTATCAAACTATCACTGGAAGTTTGCTCTTGACTCTGAACTATTCCTCGATTGAGGACTTGAATAATTCGTCGAGGACTAAACGATTCTAATTCCACAAAATTGCCCGCTTCTAACCATTCCAGTTCATCACTTGATAAACTTTGCCGAACGTCTGGCGGCAGTTGTCTTGCCTGTTGCGTCGATTCCTGTGAACCTTGTACGAAAGCGTTACCCAAGTTAAGAATCTGACGCGGGAGCAATCCTAAGTCATAAATCATTACATTGCTGTTTTGAAACCAATTTGGACTCGTGCGAAGTTGGTGAACTAGACTTACACCTTGAGGACTGGCATCATGGAGCGCATAAACTTTAAGCTCTGGGTTCCGCAAAAGCATTTGCATTACAGTGCCAAAAATAGCTTGTGGATAGCCCGTGATACTTAGAACCGCACAATTGTTTTCAAAGTGGAAGTTGTTGGCGATGAGCATTTGAGAGATCGCACTATTATCGCAAATTATAGCTCGATCAAAGCTATAAGCACTAATATCGGGACTAACAGCCGCAGGGGCTAACTCCTCACGCGGTTCGGGCAACATCTTACTAATTGGATTATTGATCAGTTGCCAGCGACTCAGCCAGCCTTGAAACTGAGTTTCAGTAATAAAAAAACGTTGGGGAAGAGTTTTTTGTATGCGAAGTTGTCGATATCCCAAATAGAGAAACAACATGCCGAAAATAACACTGGCTGCAAAGGATAAATATGAATTAATACTGAGACTAAATACAATTCCTAGAACAAGAATGATTCCGCCAATCACTTGCACCGTTCTGGCATTTCCTCGCCGAGCTTTTGGACTAAGTTCTTCGGAGCGGCTGGCGTTAAAACATCCCCAGGCAAAAAGAATGAGTCCTACAGGTAACAAAAAACCCAATGTTAAAACAGAAATTATCCAACCCGCACCTTTGAGAAAGGTTATTTTTGCAGGACTTTTTCGGCTCAGACGCCTATCTAAAAGATAAAATAACTGTTTGGGAGTAAAGTAGAGAGTACCACTGATAGAAATATCATTAATTGCTTTGGCAAAAAACGGATCGGTGAATTTAAATCTAGCATCTGTTACAGTGGAAGGCTCGAAGGCAAACTGATGCCCACAGGTTCTACATCGACCTTGATTTAGTGTGCGATCGCGTAAATTATTATCTGTGCCGCAGCTAACACATCTCATGCCCATAACTATCCCCCTTTATTAACGACTTGATTATTTAATAAAACGCTGTAATCTTCTCGCTGGCGAATCAACCGATGCCGTCCATCTTCTTCGATTAAAACCTCAGCAGGACGAGGGCGGTGTAGGAAATGGGAAGTCATGGCATAACCGTATGCCCCTACATCCAAAATGGCAATCATGTCTCCTATTTGTAACGCTGGCAGTTGGCAATTTTTCCCCAGATAATCGCGAGAATAGGTGGTGTTCCCGCAGACATCCGTGGGATGTAAGGAATTTGGGATTTCAGATTGGATAGAGTCCTCTTCTTCCTCCACTCTTCCAATCTCCCCCTCTTCCACATTCCCCTTCCAAGTAACAATTTCCCGATAGCCGCCATGTACCGACAGTACGGCTAGATTGGCAATACTAGTGTCCACGCCCACAATTTGTTTATTCTCTT
>JAIUYC010000365.1 GCA_020216575.1 Coleofasciculus sp. S288
GCAAGGAAGCATTGGAGAAAGTCATTCAATATCAGCCGGATGTGTTGGTTCTAGACAATCGGATGCCAGAATTAACGGGCGCTGAAGTTTACCAAAGACTGAAAGCTCAGGGAGTAAATCTAGGAGTCGTTTTAGCAACGGCTTACGGAGACTTAAACGAACTAGCCAGATCCTTAAATATTACCCACTTTGTTAGCAAACCATTTGATATTCCTGAATTACTTGCTTGTATTGAGTCTGCTTACAAGGACTTTCATCGAGAATCCACTTCTCCCGACAATTAGAAGAATGTTCTCTCAAACAGGAGACCTTTATGATCGTTGACGACCAATATTACGACGTAATTATTGTTGGCACAGGTGCAGGCGGCGGGACGCTAGCGCGAAAGTTGGCACCCACTGGTAAAAAGATCTTGCTGCTCGATCGCGGAGAATTGATCTATCGCGAAAGCTCCGAGTTAGTCGATACAGAAGTTTTTAAGAAAGAGCAATTTCATGCGCCTGAACCCTGGTACGACAATTCAGGGGAACCGTTTTCTCCGCAAACCTATTATGCGGTTGGTGGCAATACAAAAATCTGGAGTGGCGTTTTGCAGCGAATGCGCGAACGTGACTTTGAGCAAGTGCAGCATCAAAGTGGGGTTTCTCCTGCATGGCCGTTGAAATATCAGGACTTTGAGCCTTACTACACTGAAGCCGAGAAGTTGTATCAAGTACACGGTAAACTCGAAGATGACCCCACCGAGCCGCCCCATAGCGAAGGCTATCCTTTTCCGGAAGTTGCCCATGAGCCGATGGTGGAACGCATTGGCGACACCCTTTCTAAGCAGGGGTTGCATCCCGTTCATTTGCCGCTAGGGTTGGGCGAGCATGGTAGAACCGATGCTGAAGACACCGGAGTGACGCCAATCCTCAACAGCGAAAACGTGACGCTCAAAACCTCTGCTCACGTTGTTTGTCTGCATACCAACCCATCAGGCTCAGAGATTAAAGCAGTTGAGGCAAAAATTGGGGAACAGTCCTATTTGTTTTTAGGCGATATCGTAGTGCTTGCCTGTGGTGCTGTGAATTCGGCGGCATTGCTGCTGCGGTCTGCCAACGCAAAACACCCCAACGGAATTGCAAACGGCTCTAATCAAGTAGGGCGAAATTTGATGAAACAACTGCTGTCAGTTGTGGTGCAGTTAACCTCTAACGCTAATTCTGCGTCATTTTCCCGCACACTGGGGCTAAATGATTTTTATTGGGGAGATCAGGATTTTCCCTATCCGATGGGTCATGTGCAAAACTCTGGTGGCATTTTTCAAGATGTCATCTTTGCAGAAGCACCACCAATTTTATCCGCGTTGTCTAGACTTATGCCCAATTTTGGCTTGCGGCAGTTGGCAACCCATTCAATCGGTTGGTGGCTGAAAACGGAAGACTTGCCCCATCCCGACAATCGTGTTCGCTATGTGGGAGACAAACTGCGAATGGATTACACCGCGAATAATGTAGAAGCGCACGATCGCTTGGTCTATCGTTGGATTGATGTATTGAAAAGCGTTGAGCAGTCTCAGCCCAATGTATTTAACCGCACAACCCATCCTCGCAGTGATATGCCTACGTCGGTTGTTGCTAATCAGTGCGGCACCTGTCGGTTTGGAGAAGACCCAGCGACTTCTGTGTTGGATCTGGACTGTCGTACCCACGAAGTGCAGAATCTCTATGTCGTAGACAGCAGTTTTTTCCCATCTCATGCCAGTGTGAGTCCCGGCTTAACGGTGATTGCTAATGCATTGCGTGTTGGCGATCGCTTAATCGAGCAGTTGAAGTAAGGCTTCTGGGGAGAGAGTTTTAGCCATCATTTGGTGGCTCGTTGCCGCTTTGCTACTTTTTGGAATGTTGGAAATGAATAAGATTGTGAGTGGAAAAAGATATTGGGGAACATGCGTTAACCCAAGCTACAAAGTTAGCGATCGCCTACTATAGAGCTAAGATTACATCTTTCAGTTAGATGAGGAAAATACATGGTAACTCCCCTCCAAATAGACCAAACCCTGCTTCAAGAAGCCCTTGCTTTGAGTAACCATCCAACAGCAACTGCCTTAATCGAAGCAGCTTTACGCGAGTACATTCAACGTCGCAAACAACTGAAAATATTGGAATTGTTTGGCACTATTGATTATGAGGAGAAGTATAACTACAAGCAACAGCGACAAACAAGATGAATGTTGTTGTTGATACTTCTGTTTGGTCACTGGCATTGCGGCGCAACACGCCAAATGACGCGATCCCAATCATTAATATACTGCGCGATTTAATTTCAGATGGACGAGTCGTTTTACTGGGAGTGATTCGTCAGGAAGTACTTTCTGGCATTCGCTATACAGAACAGTTCGTTCGATTGCGAGACTATCTTCGTGCTTTTCCTGACCTAGAATTAACATCTGAAGACTATGAGCTAGCCGCAGAGTTTTTCAACACCTGTCGCAGCAAGGGTGTTCAGGGTTCCAATACTGATTTTCTGCTGTGTGCAGTTGCTCATCATCGCGGCTACAGTATTTTCACCACTGATAAAGATTTTGAAAATTTCCAATTGTATATTCCAGTTGTCTTGCTAGGAGTTAGTAACGGGTAAGAGTTGGATGGGAGGCGATCGCACCTGTACAATCATCTTTTCTTGCATCAACCCAGCCCACTATCTACTAATTAATCAATTTGTTAGACGTATCAGGGCAAATGCTTTTGTATTGCATAATCTCTATGTTGTCAGACAGCAGTTTTTTCCCATCTCATGCCAGTGTTAGTCCCGGCTTAACGGTCATTGCCAATGCGTTGCGAGTTGGCGATCGCTTAATCGAGCAGTTGAAGTAAGGCGTTGCAACGTGAGTTCGGGATAAGTTTCATTCCTATGCTTGCCCCATGTTAAGTGACAGGCAGACGGGTCAGAACTCAGTGTAGGGTGCTTTCGGCTACTAATAACTAGTTTTAAGAACGAATATGAACCCGACTTGCAAATTCTTGAAAGCCTTGAGCATGATAGTCTTTGACTGATTCAACAAAGTCTTTGAAGTTGCTAATAGCCTGAGCTGCCTCTTCATTATTATTTAGACTTTTTTTAACAGCGGGGAGCAGTTGTTTACAGAAAGGAATAGTTACCTCAACAATTGGCTCCCAATATTTTTCTGCCATTTCTGGAGAGACTTGTTTTCCAAAGGAAACCCTAAAGGTATTAGGAACAGGTTTTCTCAGGAAAGTTTCAATACATTTTGCAATTGCCGAAGTAAGTAGGATATGGGGACCTCGTCTTTGAAAAAAATCTAGCTGTTGATTCTCAGCTTCAGACAGAGAACCAGTTTTACTCCTATCGACAAGGCTGCGCTTCTTAGCCTCTATACTACGAAGTAAAGAATAAACAAATACAATATGCTCTGCTGATGTTTGTTCAGTAAAGTACTTAGAGTAAATAGTGTCTACTCTCCAAATGTCAGACTTGTTGTTATATGCTGTTACAGGGTCTTGATGAAACGCGGCTAAAGCTTGAGCAACGGTGTCAGAAGGTAATAAATTAGATGGACGACGAATTGCATCGTCATAACCACCTCTTCTTCCGCCCAAATATACTGCATCTGGAATGCTGTCAAATTCTTGTCGTAGACGGCGTTGAATTGGATCGTTGCTACGAAAATCAGATACTTCTACGACATTTTGCTTATTATTGTATTCAATTATATTTCTTATAGTCCTGATATTATTGCACTTCACAAATCTAGCTTGAACTTTACCAATACTATCTGGTGGATTCTCTAAACTTCCTAATGCTCCTGTTGTTTGTGCGCCATTTACAATAGAAATACCTGTGATTTCTAAGGATACGATGTTTCCATTTTCATTTTGTTGCTCTTTGAATTCACTTACCAGTGCTGTTATGCCATTATTAAAAACCCAGAAATGATTTGGATCATCTTTAGCCGTCTCTTTAATTCCATTATTGATATTACTCCCACTTACTCTACTTCCTAAATATCCTCTAACATTAGCAGAAAAAAGTTGTTCTGGATATTTATTAAATATTTCGTACAACCAGGTAGTAGGAACAGCTGTAATAAAAGCGTCCCAATCATTACCCGATATACTGTAGCCTCCTGCTATAGGAATAGTAAGCGTATCCGCGACTAAAATAGGAGCTTCTAAAGCTCGATACCATTCATTAAGAGTTTCTTGACCTACTTCAATAGCACTTACATTTTCAACTTCTGATTTGGAAAATTGTGTTTTTATAGCATTATTAACTGTTTGCTCAACCATCTGAAGCTCAGCTTTTACATTCGGCGATTCAGGCAGATTGTGTACATACCAAAACTGTATAGCTCTTATATTGTTAGCGTCCAGGGCAGCTCGGACTTCTCCAGCAGCAGACTGAAGTCCTTCAGGTAAGCTATCAATAGGGGAGTTTAATAGCCATGCTGCTGCTGTATTCAGATCTGAAGCTTTGTTAGCAGGCGCAGCTACTTTATTGAGATTCTGAGCCATATATGCTTGTATAACAATAATATAACCAGAATCCTTATCAACATAGATTAGATCACACTTTTTATCATCTCCTTTTGTAGCCTTACCTGTTAGAGAACTTGTGGCTACAGTATCAATATCCTCAATTTGAAATCTAATCTCTAACGCGAAAAGAGCTAAGGCATCCTCATTGTACTTTTTCAAATCAGTACGAGAATCAAAAGCAGGTTGGTATGAAGGAGTCATTGATGAGTAACTTGAATCTATACAGAGGTTAACATTTCTAGTTTTAGATTAGCTAATTTTAAGCTTTCCTAGTTCACCTTGACAGGGCTAGGTGGGCATTGCCCACCCTACCACTTTGACTTTTGACTAATATTTTAGGAACAGAACAAACGTTTCAAGCTTTCTTGAAGACCAGAGTGAGGATAAATGTCTGGTTTTTTGCTCCAAATGTATTGGAGAGTTTGATCGTAACTCCAAAGAGGATTTTTGTAGAAACAGTAGGCTACACCTACCGATCCACTCCGACCAATCCCTGCTCGGCAATGAATTAATACCTTCTTTTTTCCCTTCTTAATTTGTTCATCTATCCAGTTAACCGCTTCTAATACTATCTCATCTGATATCGGGTGTCGCGCTCCATCTAAAGTCCCTAGTTTCTTATAAGCAATCCTAGAGTTGGATGGAAACGAGAAAGTGAGTTCCTCACCTAAGTTAAGAACCGCATCGAGTCCCAGTTCTTCTGCTTGACAAGCGGCGATAAAGTTTCCAACATAAACGTGAGGAATAAACCTCAACATAACTTGGTCCTTGCGTCCAGAGCATCGCGGGAGAAGCCGGTTCAACCTTGAGATATCCATTCTCTTGATACTGTCCAGCCCAGTGCCATTGATTGTTATCGTTCTTCAGTTCGACTCGATAAGTAAATTGATAGTTACCTTCACTGGTGGGCATAAAAGACCCTTGG
>JAIUYC010000366.1 GCA_020216575.1 Coleofasciculus sp. S288
AGTTTCAGTAAGTCCGCGAGAATTTGTTTGCGCTCGTTCGGACGCCTGAGCATAAATTCATCCGCTCGACCTTGACGCAAATAAGCCGAATTAATAAAGGTATCATAATCCAGCTTCAAATGATGCAGAATCAACTGTTGAGTTGCCCGTACCCCTTTCTCGGTTAAAGACCGAAAGCCATGAGGTGTTTCAACTTGAAATTCCAGCGAACTACTTTGTCCCCGATGACGAGTCCGAATGATGCGATGAACTTGCTGGTTATTTTTAAAGATGAAATCTACCCGCACATCTTTTGAGCCAGCATGGATTACATCATCTTCCGAGGCCGCACGGCTTTGCCCCCAAACTGCCCAAGTAATCGCTTCCAAGAGAGAGGATTTACCCGCGCCATTGGAACCACAGACACAGGCGGTATGCAGTCCACGAAAGTCCAGGATTGCCTCGCGGTAGCTGAGAAAATTTTTTAGTGTTAGTTGTAGCGGAATCATTCAGGCTAGTATGCCTCACACTTTTTCAGTTGAAACCATGAGTACGTCTGCACTGTTGCCTAGTTTATCCACGTCAGAATACGGATTCTAGCCCTTGGGTCTTTAGGTTTACAATTATTAATGATTTGAAAGAGAGCAACAGTTACTGGCAGCTAGATAGCCCTCTCTCCTGATTCGCACTGAGAGTTATGCTGTTAGTCCGCTAGTACCCCTGCCTTGGAAGTTACGCATTCAAAATACTTATATTGCAAGCGTTCCCCTGGTTTTGAAGGGTAGCTTTATTTCCGCCGTGATGTACTAGGGAATTGATGATAGGGTTGGTAAATGAGTGAAAGGTTATAAGTAGAGCGACATCAATAAACCGTGAATTCTTCTCGGTTCGAGGCTGAGTTTTGTTGCTGCCAATATCGCCCTTCCTGATTACTATGACACAGAGAACCAATTCCCTTGGGCTATCCGAAGTTAGCTAAATTTCACCAGTCTAATGATAGAGTCCCAGCTTACCCCCGCAGACCGATGAATTTTGGGAACACAATCACAACAATAAAGCGGTAGTAAAAAGCACAACAGCTTATTGCAGGCTCATGTGCGTTCAAACAAAGGAGGGAATCATGACTGTAGGACGAATGCAGCACGCAGTCGGCATCTTTTCTAACCGTCGAGATGCAGAACAGGCACTCACCGAGCTGAGAGATGCTGGCTTTAATATGGATAGAGTTTCTGTAATTGTCAAAAACGCAGACCCCAACGACCGAATTGGCGATGCGGACGTAAGTGATAGTAAAGCCGAGCAAATTGAAGGAGGAACTAAAGCTGGAGCGACAAGTGGTGCGGTAACGGGAGGCATCATCGGCTTAGTTGGAAGCTTGGGTGTATTGGCACTTCCTGGAGTTGGGGTTGCGGCGGAAGTAGGAATTCTTTTGGCGAATACCCTGTTGGGAGGTGCAATTGGTGCAGCCGCCGGTGCTCTGGCTGGTGCTCTAATTGGTTGGGGAGTTCCTGAAGATCGAGCTAAATATTACGAAGAGCGAGTCAGTGCGGGAGATTATTTGGTAGTTGTGGAAGGCACCGCCGAGGACATCCTAAGAGCGGAAGCCATTCTCGACAGGCGGGGTATTCGGGATTGGGGTATCTACGATGCACCTGGAACGGCTACCGGCGATCGCGTAGGTACTATTTAGTCCTTTGTCAAAAATTGATCAACTTCGCCGTATCTGCTGAGAAGTGTTTGTTGGTTCGGTGACATCCTCCACCTCCATAATCTCTGATTTGGAGGTGGTTTTCCAATGTGGACTAGTACCGATCCTTTGGAAGTCACGCTTTCAAAAGTCAAAACCCTCCGGGCGCGTCTTCATGGGGAGGGACGCAAGTTCTCAAACCCGACGCGGGCAAAAAGCTTATATTGCAAGCGTTCCAGTGGGGTAGCTTGATTTCCGCCGTGATGTACTAGGAGCTAGAGCGTCGTGAATCTCTATCTTCTCAACCTGCTCCTGAATCAATTGATGCCAAGGAATGATAATCAAGCCAAGGAGAAGGTGGGCTTATACAGATGACGTGCTCCCGCTAAATCACCCACTTGGATGAACCGCCTTGGTGAAGTGGGAGTGTAGTTGTCAATAGTAATCTAGAAGGGTCAGGACTTACGCACAGACGCTACATCTGGTAGGGACACGATATATCGTGTCCCTACAACTAGCGGTTTAGAGACTTTCTTTGTGTAAGTCCTGAGGGTCATATCCTGTAATTTATAGATTGGCTAACCTTTGCCACACGAGTAAAGCAATAGAAACCACATCTTAAGACATCACACCTTTGCTTGAATGTACGCTGCCTCCGAACAGGAAATCAAAATCGTCCTGAGGAAGCAACAGCTACAAAAAGCAGTTTTGAAGCATCACGAGGTATATTGATGTTGATTAAATTTAAGCAAATTTATCGAGCTATTCAGGCTATTCAATCTGGGAAATTGGGAGACTTTGCGATTCTCAAATCTGATATTTTGGGAACAAAAGTTAATCCTGCAATAGAATCTAAGTTGCAAAATGTAGTAGGATACTATCCACGAATTGACCTAGAAAAATTACATCAATACCCCAAAGACAGCTTTGGATACGAATATGCACATCACATGAAAGCGAATCAGTTGAAGCCTTTTAATGTTAGCCCTGAACTCGATGAAATTGCTAAACATAATGTTTTTGCATTAAGGTATGTCATCACTCATGATATCTTGCATGTTCTGCTTGGATTTGACACCAGTTATGCTGGAGAAATAGGTGTTCTGGCTTTTGCTGCCGAGCAGAATTATAGCCCTTCTCTAAAGTTAAGCTTGAAATTAGCAAAGGTGCTTTATCCTATCTTAGCTCCCTTTCAAACCAAAGCGATTTTCACCAATATCTGTAAAGGACAAGAACTGGGAAAGACAGCGAAGTTTCTCTTGGGGGTTCGCTTTGAAGAGTACTGGGAACGACCTATAAGTGAGGTTAAAGCTGAATTTGGGCTAACAGCAAAACCGCTTGAGTTAAGGGTGTAACGATGATGACATCTAATAAACAAAATTTACCTGTACGCTTACCACCGGGTCCGAAAGGTCATTTCCTTTTCGGTATTTTCGGTGACTATACTCGCGATCCGCTAGGCTAAACGAATTGCCGCTTATGGCGATATAATGATAGCTTGCACTAATCGGATGCTGAGTCGTTGGCAAACGGGTGAGGTTCGCGATGTCCACGAGGATATGATGCGGCTGACACTGGAGATTGTTGCTAAGACACTCTTTGATACGGATATAGCCGATAAGTCTGAAGAGGTGGGAGGCTATCTCGCGTTAGGCATCAAGTTTTATGACCAATGGTTTAGGAATTTAGCTTTAACGTTACTGCCCGAGAGTGCGCCGATTCCTCATCACCTGCGATCGCGTCGTGTCATTCAGCGTCTAGATGCCATTGTTTACGATATCATTCGACGGCGCAAAGATAGTGGTGAGGAAAAGGGCGATTTGCTCTCAATGATGCTAGAAGCGAAGTATGAAGATGGCACTCCCATAAGTGACCAACAAGTACGGGATGAGGTGATGACCTTATTTATAGCAGGTCACGACACCACAGCCCTAGCCTTGACTTGGACGTGGTATTTGCTATCGCAGCATCCGGAAGTCGAGGCAAAGCTTGTTGAAGAATTGCAAACTGTTTTAGAGGGACGCGAACCAACGTTTGCTGACTTACCTCGGTTGCGTTACACCGACATGGTGGTGAGAGAAGCTTTACGACTCTATCCTCCTGTCTGGGGAATGGCGCGAGTTGCCAACACGGATTGCGAAATTGGAGGCTATCCTATAGAGTCTGGCAACATCATTATTCTCAGCCAGTGGGTAATGCATCGCGACTCCCGCTATTTTGACTCACCAGATACATTCAACCCCAATCGTTGGGCAGATGGGTTGGCGCAACGGCTGCCTACCTATGCCTATTTTCCCTTCGGTGGAGGTCCAAGGGTTTGCATTGGCAAATCCTTTGCTCAGATGGAAGCTGTTTTGCTACTAGCAACTATTACCCAAAAGTTCCATCTCAGCCTCGTACCCGGACAAGACTTAACCCCTTGGCCTGCCTTTACGCTTCGTCCCAAACATGGAATCAAAATGGTACTGAACGAACAACGCTCTCAAAACTCCCCCGTACTTCCTACTGCTCGTTAAAACCGTTGGAGTGGGCGCTAAATTTCCCTTAAGGTATCCATCTTGACTCGTCAAAAATTGATATTCGTTAGAAACTCCGTACAGGGAACCATCATACTATTGCCCTCTCCTGCAACTATGCCTAAAGCTAAGAAAGCCGACTCAACAATTAACCTAAACGACCCGCAATACTACTTCAACCCAGAGTTAAGCTGGTTGGAGTTTAATCGTCGAGTGTTGCATGAGGCAATGGACTCCCGCACTCCACTTCTGGAACGTGTGAAATTTGCAGCCATCTTCAGTTCCAATCTGGATGAGTTTTTCATGATAAGGGTAGCGAGTCTCAAGCAGCAAGTAGAAGCTGAAGTCACTACCCTGACACCAGACGGACGCACTCCTGAGCAACAGCTCGATGAGATTAGCAAGCAGCTTCACGCGATGGTGACTCAGTTGCAAGAATGCTTTGAAACAGAACTACTTCCCCAGTTGGCAACCGAGGGGATTTACATCTTAAATTATGCGGATATCGAGCGGGAGCAGCACCTCTATTTGCAGCGTTACTTTGAAGAGCGTATCTTTCCAATTTTGACTCCGCTAGCGGTAGATCCAGCCCATCCATTTCCCCGGATGTCTAATTTGAGCCTGAATCTGGCGGTGGTCATCAAAGACCCTGAGACTGGACAAGAGTACTTTGCTAGGGTAAAGGTGCCAAATAGTCTATCTCGATTTATATCACTTCCTCCGGCATTGCATCCGAAACGCGATCGCTCTACTGTCTGGGTTGGCGTTCCGTTGGAGCAAATCATTGCTCATAATCTGGAGGCATTGTTTCCAGGGATGCACATCCAGGAGCATCACCTATTCCGAATTACACGAGATGCAGATCTAGAAGTGCAGGAGGACGAAGCGGACGATTTGGTATTAGTCCTGGAACAGGAGTTACGCAAACGTCATTTTGCGGGCTGTGTAGTCAGGCTGCAAATTCCTCCTTCAATTTCTGATTTTGTGCGGCAGACCTTGGTACGCGGGATGAAGCTAGAGGAGAGGGATGTCTACGAGATACAAGAATGGCTAGGGTTGAGGGATTTGATGTCGTTGACGGCATTAGAACTTCCTCACCTCAAGGACGCACCTTGGACACCTGTTATTCCTCCGCGATTGCGGCGGTTAAATGAAAATTTATCTCCAGAAGAGGGAGAAGACATTTTCTCTGTTATCCGCCAAGGGGATTTGCTAGTCCATCACCCCTACGAGTCCTTTAGTGCATCTGTAGAGTGTTTCATTACTCATGCAGCCCAT
>JAIUYC010000367.1 GCA_020216575.1 Coleofasciculus sp. S288
GGGTGCAAATGCTATCCTTGCGGTTTCGCTGGCAACGGCGAAGGCGGCGGCAGATGATTTGGGGCTTCCTCTCTATCGCTATCTGGGGGGACCACTTGCCAATGTGCTACCCGTTCCGTTGATGAATGTGATTAACGGGGGAGTACATGCGGATAATAATGTGGATTTTCAGGAATTCATGATTGTACCGCTAGGAGCAAGTTCCTTCCAAGACGCACTGCGCTGGGGGGCTGAGGTGTTTATGGCACTCGCCAAGGTGTTGAAGGACAAAAAATTGCTGACGGGTGTTGGCGATGAAGGCGGCTTTGCACCTAACCTGGAGTCCAATCAAGCGGCTTTGGAATTGCTGATTGCGGCGATTGAAACGGCTGGTTATAAGCCGGGAGAGGAAGTTGCGCTGGCCATGGACGTGGCGGCGAGTGAGTTCTACAAAGAGGGGCAGTATGTTTATGATGGAGCGTCTCACTCACCGGAAGAATTGGTTGATTATCTGGCACAATTGGTAGGGCAGTACCCGATTGTTTCCATTGAGGACGGGCTGCATGAAGAGGATTGGGCGAATTGGCAATTGCTGACTCAGAAAATCGGCGATCGCATTCAGTTAGTTGGTGATGACTTGTTCGTGACCAACCCCACCCGCCTGCAAAAAGGCATTGACTTAAAGGCGGGTAACTCCATTTTGATTAAGCTCAATCAAATCGGTTCCCTGACTGAAACCCTGGAAACCATTGACCTAGCAACTCGCAATGGTTTCCGCTCCGTCATCAGCCACCGTTCTGGGGAAACAGAAGACACCACAATTGCCGATTTAGCCGTGGCAACTCGTGCGGGTCAAATCAAAACCGGTTCGTTGTGTCGCAGTGAACGAGTTGCTAAATACAACCGACTGTTGCGGATTGAAGATGAACTCGGCGATCGCGCTGTCTATGCAGGTAAGATTGGGCTGGGACCGAGAACTAGGTAGTAGGTAGTAGGTAGTAGGTGGTAGGTGGTAGGTGGCAGGTGGTAGAGGAGCTTGTCACCAATGGTAAACTCTCACCTCAAACCCTTCCCCTAATGGGAGAGGGGCGCGTGAAGACTTGATCCATACACACCTACTACTTGCTTGGGAATGGTTTAACGGTAACTAGCTGAGTATCTTTATCAATCTCAATCTTGGCTAGTCCGAATTTTTCGATCACCCAAGCATTGGTTGTCAGGTGCAGGCTCATCTCAGCCGCTCGGTACTGACTTTCTTGTGAGGCCAACGCCATTGGTAAAAGCAACTGATCCGCCAAGAACGGATCGACTGGCATCCCAGTGGCGTGGAACTCGATCAGTTCCTGAACCGCCATCTCCGCCACGCGCTCGGCTGGCAGTCCGACACGTCCCAATGCACTGAACCCAGCCCGACTGTGTTCGTAGATAGCGGTGAGAAAAACTCCGGCTCCCGGTGCTACCCCCCGTTCTCGCACTGGCTGCACCTGCCCTTTGAGATTGGCTTGTTGTAACAATTTCTCCGATCGCATCGCCATTCGCTGGGGGATATGAGAAGGAAGTTCCGTTACTACTGCCAAACCCCTTACCTGTTGCAAGTCTCCTCGCTCTAGCAAATGAAGCCCCCGTAGAGGCGAGGAGCCACTACCCCTTACCTGCAACTCTACCTCGCCGCCACCTTGAGGATACCAGCCCCAAGCGTGTAACTGCACCTCGGCTTGTATCCCTAACTGATGTAGGAAGGGCAGATAAACTTGTTGGATATAGGTTGTCGATGGACTCCAGGAGACGTGAGTTCCCCCCTTGAGCGTCACTACTGAGTTACCCGTCGCCAGTGCTAGCGGCAGTAGGATAGTTTGCAAAATCAGCATCACAGCACCTGCCGAACCTGCTCCTGTGGTTTGGGCGACATCAAAGGTGTACTGTCCAGCTTGAACTGAACAACCGGGAATGAATTCCAGTGTCATTGAACCCAATGAATCCCCATGCACTTCGGCTTGGCAGAGAGTAGCTGCTGCTCGCACACCAGTAAGGTGTTGAATGGCTAATCCGGGTTTTTTGCGGCCTGCACGAATCCGATCGATGCGAATGGGTTGACCTGTAATGGCAGCTAGACTGAGGGAGGTGCGGAGGATTTGACCACCTCCTTCACCATAGGAGCCGTCGATGTGAAGCATGTTGGGTAACGTTGTCTTTTCTTCAGCCGTGGGAAGATAGTGCAACGGGTTGTACTGTACCATGACGACTTTCTCTAGTCACTTATGCCTGTATCTTAACCAAGTAAGGCAAAGGATTCCTCACAGCCTGAAGACGAGAATAGCGATCGCTTGTTTCTCCCTCACACCATTAAATGCGATCGCTCACACGGCGGTAATTGGCTGTCCGATTTGATGCACTTTGATCAAACTGGTCGTTCCTGGCGTACCAATAGGCACTCCAGACGTAATCACCACCTTGTCACCGTGTTCGGCCAACTCCATCTCAACAGCCGTATTCACCACATTCAGCAACATCTCTTCTGCATTGCGGACTGCGGGAACCAAACAGGGTTGCACACCCCACGACAGCGCCAACTGGCGATAGGTCATTTCGTGAGAGGTGAACGCCACAATTGGCGTTTTGGGGCGATACTTAGACACCAACCGAGCCGAACCTCCCGTTGAGGTGTTGCAGAAAATTCCTCGTGCACCTACCTCACTAGCCACCCGACACACGGCTCCCGCCACAGCTTCCGTCACGCTCAAGCTACCGGCTGCCGCTAAGAAAGGTCGCGCTCCCCCTTCAGGCAGAGCTTTTTCTGTATGGGATGCAATGCTGTCCATCGTCTCGACGGCAGCGATTGGATATTGCCCAACTGCCGTTTCGCCAGAGAGCATGACAGCATCAGTGCCATCTAAAATCGAGTTCGCCACATCAGTCGCTTCAGCACGGGTAGGATCTGGAGCACCAATCATCGACTCCAGCATCTGAGTCGCGACGATTACCGGTTTACCCGCCTGATTGCAGCGATGAATAATATCTTTCTGGATCAGGGGAACTTGGTTAATGGGCATTTCTACACCCAAGTCACCACGGGCAACCATGATTCCATCTGCCATTTCAAGGATTTGATCGAAGTTCTCGAC
The DNA here is from genome assembly GCA_020216575.1 of Coleofasciculus sp. S288. Classification (GTDB taxonomy): domain Bacteria; phylum Cyanobacteriota; class Cyanobacteriia; order Cyanobacteriales; family Coleofasciculaceae; genus JAIUYC01. Next base: position 3,102 of record JAIUYC010000367.1, read on the forward strand.
AGCCTCCCGTTTTTCAATCTTGGCAATAACACGAGTGTTTACACCCGCCGCTTCAATCATTCGCTTCACCGGTTCTAAGTCGCTTGCTGCTCGTACAAATGACACGGCAACCCAATCTAAACCCGACTGAAGACCAAAGCGCAAATCCGCCAAATCTTTTTCGGTCACGGAGGTGACAGGTAGGCTAGTCTCTGGTAAGTTCACGCCCTTGCGAGAGGTGAGCAAGCCACCAATTTTCACTAAGGCTTGAATGGTGTCAGCACTGCGCCCCGTCACAATTAGTTTCACGCGACCATCATTAATTGAAATGGGTTCGCCAACTCGAACCATGGCAAACAAAGTCGGAATTGGCAGGGGAATATCATCGGTCGTATTGCCCTGCTCCCGCAAGACAAACGTAATTTCCTCTCCGGGCTTCACCTCTATTCCTTCATCGGGTAGAGTTCCCAGACGAATTTTAGGACCACAGAGGTCTTGGAGGAGAGCAAGAGGCTTGTGACATTCAGCGCTAATTTCCCGGAGGTTCCGAATAGTTTCGCCATGAAATTCATGGGAACCATGGGAAAAGTTTAAGCGAGCAACATCCATTCCCGCCTCTATTAAAGTTCGCAGGCGTTCGGGCGAAGATGTAGCAGGTCCAATAGTACAGATAATTTTTGTGCGGCGCATAGGATAAATTGACATAATCAAATTTAGAACTTATGTTCTACCGACTCGATTGTTTTACAACACACCCTACGAAGGAAAGTTCAGTGCAACAGGATGATTTTCATAAGGTGATGAGCTTCAAATAGAACATCTCGATTTGATTAATTTGACACCGTCAAGTTAAGAATGATCTCTACTATGAATTCATCACGACACACTGTTGTGTTAGATGCACAGTAGATGTTTTCTGATAGGACGACAACGTTTTATTAAGTGAAGTCGTTCCTTATCGCTTTAGAACTTTATCTGCCCTTGGCGGCAACGAACGCCGCCGTTCATAGTTAATGGTTTATGGAAAGGCTATGAACTATGAACCATGAACCATGAACTATGAACTATGAACCACGAGCATTTCTGAGAAGTATTTGAGAGAGTCCGATCCCCCTAAATCCCCCTTAAAAAGGGGGACTTTCAGTTGTTCAATATGAGCCTCAAACTAGCGGCGTACCGCTCGTTACCCATGGAAGAAACACTTCCCTGTTCCCTTGGAGCCCTCTGCCCGATTGGTGAGCCTGTCGAACCACTGCCTTCTGCCCTGTGTTTCTTGAAAGGCTAGTAGCGCATTATTAATGCACGGCAAGAATCTCAGGCTTTGGAATGTCTTGAAACTGATAAAAGTCCCCGATATAAGTGCCGAGAGCTCGTGCTGTTTGCACCAGATAGTCATTGGGATTGACTAATACAGGACTATGTGCGACTACATCATCAATGGGGATGTTGACTACTCGCCCATTTTGCCAAGCTACCATTTGTCCGTACTGTTCTTGGGCGACCAAATCGACAGCGGTTTTGCCAAAGACAGTTGCTAATAGGCGATCAAAGGCAGATGGTTCTCCGCCCCGCTGCACATGTCCCAGAACCGTGACTCGTGCTTCTATGGTCTTGCCACTACAGTAAGAAATTTGGTCGGCAATGTATTCACCAATACCACGCAACCGCATTTCACCGAGGGCGTCCGTATAATATCTGGACTCACCTTGGGTTGTTTTTGCCCCTTCTGCGACCACAACGATCGCAAATCGGCGTCCCCAGCGATCGCGGAGTTCAGTAATTTTGTTACAAACGTTCTCAATCGAGTAGGGAATTTCAGGAATCAAAATCACATCCGCTCCTCCAGCAATGCCAGCATGGAGAGCCAAGTGACCCGCATCCCGTCCCATAACTTCAACCACCATTACCCGATCGTGGCTGGCAGCGGTGTAGGACAGACGGGAGAGAGCATCGACAATCGTGCTAACAGCCGTATCAAATCCAACTGAACGCTCTGTGAGCGCAACGTCATTGTCGATGGTCTTGGGTACTCCAACAAAATGCCAGCCCCCTTTTTGGGCTAACTGATGCAGGATAGCTAGACTCCCATCACCGCCGATGGCAATCAGCGCATCCAACCCCAAATCCCAATACCCAGCAATTACCTCATCTGCTTTCGCTTCCGTATCCCCTTTATTAATCGACCCCAGGATCGTACCTCCCATACTCAGCATCGGGTCGAAGCCCCGCAGGTCGATTCCGTAGACATTCAACGCTATCGATTTGTGATCCAACAGTCCTTGGGTCGCGTAAGGAATGCCCACCACTTCCCAGCCATAGGTGAGTGTGGCATGGCGGACGGCTGCACGGATAACAGCATTAAGTCCAGGGCAGTCACC
>JAIUYC010000368.1 GCA_020216575.1 Coleofasciculus sp. S288
CAGAGCAGGAAATTCCCAATTTTTAGAAGTTCCGTCGGCGTTAGTAAACTGACTCATCCACCTATCTGAGCCAATTTTCCTCAGCGTCCAAGCCTGTCCGCTATTGGTTGTCATTGTAAAGCCAAAGCCTGTTCGCTCAAATTGAACATTATAAATTAATTCTTGTGAACTACTAGCTGTTCTGGCAGCTAGCACAATTGAACTTAAAAATGTTTGATCATCGGCTACTATTAATTCTGCTGTGTAACGCTTGCTACCGTTGGAAGCAGCTCCTTTGAGTTGATACCGTCTGCCTCTTTCAACAGTCAAAAACGAAGGCTGGTTTGAATAGTTTGCATCAGATCTATTAACTTGAGGAATGGATTGTGGTTGATTAGGTTGACTAGGATTAGACGGAGCAAAAATATCTATCCCAGGCTGAGGTTGAGGTTGATTTTGAGGATTGGGTGGAGCGAAAATATCGGTTTGTGGTGGAGGAGAACTACTGCCATCTGGACTAAAAATATCTATATCTTGGGCAATGATACTGGTGGAGTCAGCAGTTACAGGAGGTATGGCAGCATTAGCACGGCTGTTGTCAAGCCAGTAGCAGAAGTTCGAGTTGAAACTGAGGATACTACAGAGGAAAATAGTGATCGCTTTCTGAAGCATCGCTCCAGCTATGACAGCAAAAAAACTAATTAAGGCAATAACGAAAAAACGAGTTTGATGCATAAAATACCTCACACAACAAATTATTAGTAATCGCGGTTAAACTGCTCTAAATCCAAGTTAGGTTGTGGACAAACAATCAGATCGGCAATTTCTCAGCGCTAAATAGCATCTAAAATTACTCTGCAATCAGCCAGAATCTACCAGAGTGTACTCGAACCACCGCCACCGCTATCACCACCGCTAAAACCGTCAAAGGGTGGAGTAGAAGGAGAAGGATTACTGGGATTTCTGAATATATCTTCTGCCGCATCTTGCCCAACTTGCTCTCCAAACCACTCTCCAACTTGTCTTCCCGAAGATTCAGAGTCACTAACAGGCGCATCCGCAGGTCCAAATAAATCGAGAGGCCTTCTTGTCCAACCGTCTGGCATTTTTTGAACAACTGCTACTGTCTTAGCTTCTCTTTCACTCTGATCCTGATCTCTAAACAACACATACATTTCATACGCAGGGTAAGTCTTACGGAAGCCGATTACTTCTGCCTCTTCCTGGATTGGATTAATAATGGCTTTGATGTCATATTGAATTGGTGGAGCATCCTTAATTAAGGGGTGCTTAACTAAACCGCTAAACTCAACAGTAATTAGGTTGTTTTCTCTGCTCCAGTTGTAGCGCATTCCATCTGTTGGTGCTGTGTCAATATGACCAGTTCCTGGTAACAAATCCCCAGTTTGACAATTAACTAACCGAGTCTCCCCAGTTTTCGCGGTTCGATCAATAAACCTGACATCTGTTACTTTTTCGCCGTCAAGCTTCACTTCAAATTCAACTAAATCCCGTATGCGGTATCTTGTCTCATTTATCGCATCTCTTATGTCTAGCGGAAATCCTCGACCATCACCGTGAGAACATTGCTGCTCACCAACAGGAAGTCCTATGTCAGCTATTTGATCTGGTATGAATCCCATCAGCCATACTTTAATTCTTTTTGTTTCTTCCCTACGTGTAAATGTGAAAGAAGCAGTCGCTGTAGCTGAACCAGTGGAAACTCTGCAAAGTACCTGACCAGTGATCGTATTACCATCATTGCTAATTGTTCCTGTGTATTCATTGGTGAATGGTCCTGCTTGCGATGTGAGAGTAAATTTATTGCCTAATATTGTGCCAACTGTTACATTGCCGTATCCACCACCACTACCGTCAGAAGATGCCCATCCACCAAAGTTACCTGGTACGCTGATGCTATTACCAGTTTGAACTATGGTAAATTCAGGAGTTTTAAATCGAGAGGCAGCCCCCCTAGAACCAGCATGGCATCCGCTATCGTCTGCATGAAAACCATCTCCCTTGTTAGTCCAAACTCCACTCAAGGATCTTTGGCTTGATTGAGCAACCACCTCCTGAGCGTGGGCAACATAAGGCGTTAAAAAGCTAATCAAGGCAATGGAAACACAATGAATCCGACGCATAGTTTACCTCGCAACACAACGAAAAATGAATAGAACAATGGCGTGATACGCTCCCTTTTACCAAAGCAATCCTGATGTACCAGAGCTTGGCGGGGCAGTATTAGAAGAAGGCTGTGATTGAATCGGTTGCTGTGGCACATTGCCCGATCCTCCAGCTTGCACAGTTAGGACAAACTCTCCCTCTACTGCTCCTGTGCCTTGTTGATTTTCGTGTTCAAACTTACCTTGGCTAGTAAATCGACCCGTAATTTGATTGCCTTTTTTGACTAACGTTCCCTGACTCTCAATGCCAGAAGAAATTAAGGCATCCTGTACTAACTTTGGAAATTGCTCGACAGTTGGCTCCCCGTAGAGTCTCGGTTTTATTTGAGTTACCGCGAACTCAACAGGTTTACCGTCAATCAAAGGAGAATTTAGAGATAATTCCGCTTGTCTGCCTGCAATTTCCAGCACAATTTGACGAGTGGATGGATTGTAACTCCCACTAACCTGATTCACACCAGTTCCTATAGGCACAAAAGCAGAATATTGACTACTGGTAACTCGACCCATCCCACTCACAATTTGAAGAGAGTTTGCACTCGTTTGAGCTTGAGCCGTAGAGGGTTGAAGATTGAGTTTACCCTCCGCGATCGCAACTGTTCCGATCAAAACCAACAATCCCAGTTTTGCTGAGTGCATAGTTATCCTTACCTGTTAATTTTCAAAAGAGAGAAGAAAAGGCGATCGCAAAAAAAAGAGGGCGATCGCCCCCATCAACCAAAGACTTAAAATCGAAGGATGGTGCGAACTCTGTCAACCGTGTCCAAGGCTCGACTTGCCGTGTCTAAGACACTATTGATGTCATCGATTTGGTCACGAGGATCGGGTTCAGCACTAGCAACATAAGCTGCCCCTAATTCTGGTGCAGATGAGTTTTCAACTTGCAACCCCAAATAAAGCCCTGACTGAGGTGCTAAGCTCAAAAATGTATTAATCGGGATGGCATAGTTAAAACCACGTTTAATCTGCCGAGCAATGCTGGTAGCTGCCTCAGGACTTAGCCCTTCCATCTGAAGTTTTTGTGGATCTGCTGTATCTCCCATGCCATGAATGGCAACTACGCGACCTCCGGCATCTACTACTGGGCCTCCGCTCATGCCTGGGAGAGTTACGTTCGTATACATCATCTGGTAGCCCTCCACAGGCTGATCGAGAAAGCCTGATACCCGGTTATACGTGAACTGACGGACAACTTGTCCGGTATTTCCAGGCTCAGGCCACCCAGAGATGAAGACTGACTTACCCGGAGTTACAGTGTCGGAATTTGCTAGCTTGGCAACTTTGTAATCTTTATCGCTGGTAAACTCTACCACCGCTAGATCAACCCCAGGCAAGCGTTTGACCTTGCTGTAATCCAGTTGATAGGCTTGCTTGTCATGGGTCACGAGCTTGTAATCATCCTGCTGGCTGACTACATGATTGGCGGTGAGGACGTAGTAAGTATTGCTATCTTTGGCAACAATCACCCCAGAGCCGTGTCTCTGATTGCCTCGGATTAAAACAGTAACCTCACGGGCAATATCGTTGACCTCTTCCCCAGTAAGAGCCATTGCCGCTAGGGGCTGCATAATGACAATCGCACAAGAAATCGCTGTACCAGCCAGTACTGCTGGCAATCCATCGTAAAACTTCACGATTAAACCTCCAAAATTATTGCAACATCGAATGTGAAAGCTAACTTTTGCCAGAGTTATCTACTAGGTGGACTCATAGGGAGCAGATTGGATTCACTAAGAACGGGCTGTAGGGCATATGCGGAAGGGACGGGAAAGAGCGATCGCCTATCTTCTGCACAAGCAAATTGTCCAGCCTGTTGCACAAATGTCTCCATCGGCACTGCCCAACTTAACTGAATGATCTGCTCTTGAAGTTGCTGGGACGGCGCAGAGCCATCCTTAAACAGATAACCATTGCCCCACAGAGGATAGGCGTGTCTGCCATTGATGCCCACCACCTGACCTTGCCGATTTAGCAAAGGCCCACCACTCATCCCCTTTTGGATGTCATTGGTGTAGCCAATCTGATAACCCCCCTCTAAGGCTTTATCCAGCAACAGTGAGATTTGCCCAGTGGTGAAGACAAATCCTGTTGAGCCAAAGGGAAATCCAGCGGCGAACACTTCATTCCCTTGAGCCACCGTTGATGAATCTCCTAGCGATGCTACGGCATAAACTCCTGTATCACTTCGGAACTGCAACACCCCCAAATCATTACCATTAAACCCAACTGTCCTCGGCACAATGGCTGAGTAGAGCCGACCATTAGCAGTCTGAATTCGATAGGGCTTGCCGTACCCTGGTGTGAGTACGTGTTCATTGGTAACAACGGTATAAATTGGTCCTTGCCTGTGAATCAGAATCCCCGAACCCCAAGTTTCCCCAGAGAGAACTTTGACCGTAATAGATTTCGCCAGTTGGCTCAGTTGTTGTACCGATAGTTCGGGTGAGGCAGGAACTACAGGCGCAGAACCATCAGTAGGAAGTGCCTGTACTGGCAGCGGAATGAGCCAACTGTCAATACAAACGATAAGCAATAGCGATCGCCAATTCACTTTAGAACTAACTCACACTTACCAATTCAGTCCACCGCGACCATCTGAGGGATTAGGCTGACTCGTTGCTGGAGCTGTATTTGCGGGTTGTTCGCTAGTGGCAGTAGCATCGCCTGCATCAATAACCTGCGCTTGCTCTAGAAATTTATTCATGTCAATGACGGTTGAACCACTCCCTGTGCTTTCATAAAGAGGGCCAGATGCGCCAGAGCGGATACTAAACAGTTGTTGAATCTCACGAGCTGCATTCTGCCCAGGTTTGAGGGTGAATAACAGTCGGTCTGAACTGCAAGGACTGCTACCATCCCCAACACAAATTGCGGGTTGACCGTTGAGATATCCAGCCGTGATGAAGTTCAGCATATTTCTGTTTTTGTAATTCTCAAATCTGCCAGACACTTCCTCACAGCGTCGCTGAGGGGTATAGCCTCCACCACTGAAATACCGAGACACCCAACGAATTACCTCAACAGTACCGCGTGGGGTGCGAGCCAAAGTCGCTGGTGTTCCGTCACTCGTTGTACCACAGAAGAACGTGGAGCTTTGAGCCTGACTGGGCTGATTGATGACCATAGCAACGCTAAGAGCAGTGAGCGTTACTACCGCAGCTTGGGAGAAACTAGCTATGCGAAAAATTCTTGCTCCTGCTGTCAGTAATTGCCGTTTCATATTCAGTACAACTCCTTAAGCCTTTGATAAGAAACATTACGTTTTGGCAGTTGCACCAGTCT
>JAIUYC010000369.1 GCA_020216575.1 Coleofasciculus sp. S288
TTTTTATTAAGGCGATTGAGAATGGCTTGCGTGTTAGCAATTGAAACGAGTTGCGATGAAACAGCGGTGGCGATTGTGAAGGATCGCACCTGTTGTAGTAGTGTTGTGGCGTCGCAAATTTCCGTTCATCAGCAGTATGGCGGTGTTGTACCGGAGGTGGCTTCGCGCAGTCATGTGGAGATGATTAATGATGCGATCGCTCAAGCCTTAATTGAAACACAACTGGACTGGGGAGCAATTGACGGCATTGCGGCAACCTGTGCTCCTGGCTTGGTGGGGGCGCTGCTGGTGGGGTTAACGGCGGCAAAAACGCTGGCAATTGTCCATCAAAAGCCGTTTATCGGTGTTCATCACCTTGAAGGACACATTTACGCCACTTATCTCAGCGAACCGGAATTAGAACCCCCGTTTCTGTGTTTGCTAGTTTCTGGTGGTCACACAAGCTTAATTTATGTTAAGGACTGCGGGGTGTACGAAACACTGGGAGAAACTCGCGATGATGCGGCGGGTGAAGCGTTTGATAAGGTGGCGCGGTTATTGCATCTGGGTTATCCAGGGGGGCCAGTGATTGACAAACTAGCGCGAGAGGGTGATCCCCAAGCCTTTGTGCTACCTGAGGGCAAGATTTCCCGTCCTCAGGGGGGCTATCATCCCTATGACTCTAGTTTTAGCGGCTTGAAAACAGCCGTGTTGCGGTTGGTGCAAAAACTGGAGCAAGATGAGTCTGAGTTACCGGTGAAGGATATCGCGGCTAGCTTTCAGGATACCGTAGCGCGAGCACTCACCAAACGAGCGATCACTTGTGCTATTGACTATGGTTTGAACGCGATTGCCGTTGGTGGTGGTGTTGCGGCTAACAGTGGACTGAGAAAGCATATGCAAGCCGCCGCCGCCGAACACAACTTGCGAGTCCTCTTCCCTCCCCTTAAATATTGCACCGATAACGCTGCTATGATTGGCTGTGCTGCGGCTGACCATCTCAATCGGGGACATATCTCTCCACTCACTCTAGCTGTTCAGTCACGCCTGCCGCTTACTAGCGTTATGGAACTTTACTAAGACTGGAGTAAATCGTTGCAGAGACTGTTTCTGAGGCAAAATCTTGAAGCTACAATATAATGACGAGGTACTCGTGCACAACGTTTGCTCTTTCTAGCTTTTGGTTGCTTCAACCACACCCTAGCAGAGAAAAAGATACTCCACTTAATCTCTATGAGATGTGAGTGGGGAAGGATTCATAGAATAGTTATAGATAGCTGCATTCTGTGCTGGACTCACTGCCACAACTACTCAATGACTCTAGTTACTGCCCAAGAAATTGCTCAATTTCGCTCTGAATTAGCAACTTATCCCGAAGCACTGAAGGCACTTGATGTAATCGAGGATTGTGAGGGAGATTTGGAAGATGCCGCGATTGCGCTAGCAATTGCTGCCGGACAGCAACCCCAGAGAGATAATGCGGAATGGTTGGATGCTTTGGCGCGGAAATGCCGCGCTGTTATTTGTCAAAAAGAATTTCGGGAAGACTTGCTTAAGGGCAACTATTCGCTGATGTTCAGATACCTAGCAGAAACCCCTCTGCTTCCAGCTATTCTTGCAACGCCAGTACTAATGTACGTCGTGAGGCAAGGCGTGAATATATTTTGCGAACCGCTTGACCATTTTTGAAGGATTGTGAGTCTATGGTGGCGGACTACCTTTCTCCAAAATCAATACTGCTCGGTTAAGGAGAAAGGGGAGAATTTGTTCGCCTTGATTTTTTCTGGCTTTCTCCAACGCTCTCGCCCACAAATATTGAGCGTAGCCGGACGGTTCTCTTGTAAGTATGCTTTAACTACTTGTGGTGGTGTATCAAGGATATGGAACAACTTGCGCTTTGATAAGTAGCAAGGTGTAACCCATCCGTCACAAGTAATGTTTGGCTCAACACAAGACCAACAAGTACCCGTCAAAGCGCAACTAGGGCTGACAGCGACATTGGCTGTCAAGCTAGCCTTATAGAGTGTAGTGGTAAGTTCTCGCCATAACTCATGATCTAGCACATCCTGGCTCATCAACTGTTCAGCCCGTCCCTGGGGAGCAAGGGCAGAAAAGTTGATCTCTTGTACGCCCAAACTCTCTGCAAATCGCACAAACTGCAAACAAAAAGGGGCATTGCGACGACTTAGAACCACTTCTAAGTTGACCCGAATGTTAGCCGCTAGCAATTGATTTATACCAGCTATAGTTCTTTGGAACGATCCTTGCCCGCGAATTTCATCATGACTTTGCTCTGTTGCGCCGTCCAGGGACACACCGACTACAGCCAGTTCTAATTCTGCCAGCCGACGCGCTACCCCGGTTGTGATGAGAACGCCGTTTGACCGCAACCCAATTCCGATATTGCGGGTTCGGCAGTGTGCCATTAATTGGTATAAATCTTTTCGTACCAGCGGTTCTCCACCAGCGAACACAATAAAAGAAATGCCGATTGAGGCTAGACGGTCAATAACAGTGAGAGCCTCCGCTGTATTCAGGCTGTGACGCTTGTAATTAACAACGTCATAACAAGTTGTGCAATGGAGATTACACGCATGAGTTACACCCCAAGTAACTGAATAGGGAACGAGTCGTTCTTCTGGTAACTGATAGGGGGGTTCTATTGGGTTTTCAGAAGGAAATTCTTCAATATCGTAGTCTGGGGCTTCGAGTGGTTTATCATCGGAGTCAAGGTCGGGAATTTCTGACGGTTCAGGCCAGCGTGTCGGCCAAGGTTTTGGTGCGCCCATTGGTTAAGTTCCTTGTGCTGTATCTGACATTTGCGATAAAAGTTGTTGAGTATTCCTCTTGCGAGGGTCTTCTATCCGTTCTCTAAGCTTGGCAGCACCAGTTAAAAATGTTTGTGCTTTCTCTAAGTCATTTTTTTGGAATAAAATCTCGCCCATCAGATGTAAAGTGTTACCCTGTCCCCAAGCATAAGCCATGTCTGGGTCGCTGACTAATTCTAGGGCGGCAGCTACCTTTTGTTCAGCAGTAACTAAGTCTTGCCGTGATAAAGCAATCCAACCAGCAGTCACGAGACAATCAATTTCATAGAGTTTAAATCCATGTGCTGTCGCAGCTTTGTAAGCTTCATCAAGTGCATTTTCCGCTTCTGCTAGCTGATTTTGAGCGTGTCTAAGTCTAGCCAAGCTAAGATGCGCCCAACAATAGATTTCTTTTTGACCTGTCTGCGCCGCCCATTCTAGAGGATGCTGGAGATTATGCAGTGCTAACTCATATTCACCCATGAGTCTATAGACATCACTGAGTCCCACTTCTGCATAAACAACCATGCTGGGCAAATTATTAGTTCGGTGTGCAGCACACCGTTTTGAATAATCGAGAACTTTGAGCGCGGCATCAAGTTTGCCTAGACGAGTTAATAAAAGGGCGTAAAAGATAGCTGCTTGGCCAATTAGTGTACGGTGGGGAAACTCTACTTCGTTCATATTTTCGGGTATGAGTAGCCCCAATCTTTCCAGACGATCTTCCGCTGCTATTTGGAGATACCATTTGAGTTGTTCTGGATGAGTTTTCCTGAGACTAAACGCTTCTGCCTGCTTGAAATCTACAAGTGCTTGATGTACTTTGCCTTGTAAGGAGAGTGCTAGTGCACGTCGAGCATAGGGATTAGAGCCAGAATAAAGTCTTCCTCGACAAAAGTAACGCTCACCCACCATTGTCCTTCCTAGTAAAGCCTCTGATTGAGTCTCTCCTCTGCTGATAATTAGGTCTGATTCATAAGCCTGTATTATGCCATCAGCTAGTTGTTCGGCTTCCCGTAATTTGCCTTCCAGAACCAGCACGTCACATAAATTCTGTCGAGCGATATATTGGTAGAGGCTTTTAGTTTCTCCGTTACGGTAATAATAGCTTTCGGCAGTGAATGCTAATTCCCGCAATATTGTTTCAGCTTGCTTTAATTCACCCAGGTCGGTTAAAAATAGAGCGTGGTCATGTTTGATAGGTAAAAAGCCGCTCTCAGGGCTGTTTGCTGCTTGAGAATTGACTTGGCATTCTCGCTCCAGTTGCTCAAAAGTAGAAGTGAGACGCCGCCCCAATCGGAAATTTCCTCTTTTTAAACCAAATTCTACATAACCCCCTTTGTAATCCATCAATCCCTCTCGCCGTCAGCCTAAATTAGCTTTCTTGAATGCCTAAGAGCTTATCCTTATTCTTTCTCTCGCTCCAGCAGCAGCGTCACAGGGCCATCATTTTCAATCGAAACTTGCATCATCGCGCCAAATTTGCCAGTCTCTACCCGCAAACCACTTTGCCGTAACTTCTCAACAAATCGTTCGTATAGCTGTTGTGCCAGTTCTGGTACTGCTGAACGAGTGAACGAGGGACGGCGTCCTTTGTGGCAATCTCCGTAGAGGGTAAACTGACTAACAACGAGCAGTTCACCCCCCATTTCCTGGACTGATTTCTCCCAACGAGCGGCACTGGCGTTATCACCTGGAAATAGTCGCAGTTCCAGACATTTACGTGCCATCCAGTCGAGCTCTGCTTCCGTATCCGTATTGGCAATACCCACCAACAGGTTCAGTCCTCGCCCAATTTTGCCGACGACTTCACCGTTAACCGTAACTTGTGAGGATTTGACTCGCTGGATGACAACGCGCATAACTAGAGTTGGAGACTTAGGTGGGTTGCTCAAAAGTTATTCTTCTTTATTTTTAGCCTTTTGACGAGAGATGTTATAGCAAAAGGCAGTGGTTCAACAGGCTCACCAATCGGGCTCCAGGGCAGAAGGCTCTTATGGATGCATATTGACGGGTCAAGGTTTCAGGATTTGGCTGTGTCCTAATCGCCTTGGCGACTGCTATAGCTTACGAAAAAAGCGCGATCGCTTCTTATCTATCAGCGATCGCATTTTAAAATGACTGTGTCAGAACCTACGCAAAGAAAGTCTCTAAACCACCAACCGTAGGGACTTTGGTATCATGTCCCTACAATATCTAGGGTCTGTGCGTAAGTCCTGTTTGTGTTAAAGTTCGGTTACTTTAAACAGCAACAGGCACCTTTTCCTCAGGACGGCGAACTTGACTTAGAAGATTGTGCAGTTCCCCACCCTCAATCACCTCTTTCTCTAAGATTTGCTGGGCAATGCTTTCGAGCAAATCTCGATTTTCGTTGAGAATATCCAAAGCTTGCTGATGGGCTGTTTCAACAATATCCTTGACTTCCTCATCAATCGCTTTTGCCGTTTCATCGCTCACCATCCGGCGGGGATTCATCATCGCGCCATCCCCTAGGAAGTTATTCTGCTGACCCTTCTCGTAAGCTAGAGGTCCGAGAACCTTGCTCATGCCGTAGGTGGTGACCATCCGTTCTGCCAAGTCAGTTGCTCGCTGCAAGTCGTTAGCAGCACCAGTTGTGAT
>JAIUYC010000370.1 GCA_020216575.1 Coleofasciculus sp. S288
GGCGGATGGAGGTGCGGCTGGCGCGGGTATCGGGACACCGGATGGCGCTGTCGGCGCAGGTGCAACCGCTCCCGGTTGGAGAGCTGATGGTAAAAGTGCCGCCCCTAGATCTGAAGAACGCCCTGGTACAGATTGATTAGGAGCAACAGGCAGAGGTGGTGCAGCCGCTTGCGAATTAGGCAGATCGGGGACAGCCGGAATCGTCGATGACGAGGGCGACGACGGGATTGGACTGGGGCTGGTTTCCAACTGACTGAGACTGTCTAAATTCACTTCTGGAAATTCCTCAGCAGCCAGATTAGGACCGTCTAGAGCTGCTGCTTCTTTCGCTGGTTCAACCTTTGCTTGAGTCGTCTCCGTCGGGCTTTGAGCCGTGGTTGACGTCTTTGAACCCAAGAATTGGTTAAGACCCAGAGCCTTAAGTGCGGAAGGATTGGTTGCGATGTAGACTACAGTGGCACTGGAAAGCAACACCAGTAACATCAAGCCAACACCCAATGGCGTTAGCAGTCTATCCGTGAAACGCTTTTCAGGCTGGCTTTCTACCTCTTCTTCCCCTAGACTCCGCAGCAGTTGTTCCGATGATTCCAGATAATCCTCAGGTGGAGATTGGGGAGCAGGGGAGTGAACCAAATCGCCTTCTACCTGTTTCGGTTCCTCAGGAGGAGCTAGTTGCTCACTCATGCTGTCCTGTGCGATCGCAGGGCTAACAGCCTCGTTACTTGAAGAAGGGGTTACTCGGACATCAGCAGGTTCAGCCGTAGCTGCTGAGGCGGTATCCATCTGACCCGTCTTAGCAATCGGTTGGTTAGGCGTCTCCTTAGCAGACGCCTCAGCGGGGGCTGGGTTCGCCAGTGCTAACGGAATCGACAGCATTGGCATTGAAGCAGCTGGGAGCTGCGCTGAAACTGGCTGCTGAGGTTGACCTCCCGACTTATCAACAGAAATCAGATCAATCGGCTTGCGGATCTGATGACGACCAAGACCACGAGGCGACATCACTGGACGACCCGCTCGTTGGCGTCGATAGCGGCCTAATTCTTCTTCTAGCTGAACATCAAGACAACTCAGAGCAGCTTGCAAGGTGGGATTGATTAATGGATGGGGTGAGGAACGAGTCGAGGACTCAACCGATGTGTTTTTGCTCATAAGCAGATTTTATGGTGAATTTTTTAGTTCAAATCCTACCTGGAGGTTTTTGGATATGAGTGTCGCTGTTAGTGTATTACAGGCTTCTGAGTTTTTAGGCAATAGATTTAAGGTAGTTACCTGTTTAAGTCGGGACAGTACAAATGGTTCATGGTTCGTGGTTCGTGGTTCGTGGGATGCATGCAAGATTCCTACCACCTACCATCTACCACCTTCTTCTGGGTTCATTGCTTGGACTCCTTGAACCATAAACCTTGCTGCCAGACTAGGGTTGCAGGGTAAATGCATCGCCTCCTGAGGATTACTTTAAGCGATCGACCCCTTGAGGGCTGAGAAAAAGGACATTCGCTTAAGCCTTCAATCATATATTAGGTACGATTGAAAATCCGCCGTCACCAGGTGAGGAAGTATTTCCAGCTTCCCCATCTCCCATGCCTGTGTGGTGAGAAATCCGGGTGTTTCCAAGGAGGGCTAAGGCTGAGTTTGCTCTAGAGCTGTTATACAGCGATAGAACCCATTAGACATATTGCTAATTCCCTTGCTTTTTGCTAGCTGAACCAAAAGCTTCCCCTCGATCCCTGACCAGAAAATCATGAACTAGAGATACAGGGCATTTTAGATTTTCACTTGATCCCCATGCATTTTGGGGATAAATAAGCCCATTTCCCTATGTCCGCTTTAAATCAATGTCTTTTACTTACAAAGATGTATACCTGTATTACGCAATGATAAAGAAAACCTAAAAATCATTTTACTTCTAAAATAGCTCTAACCTCAACTGGCTCAATGGTTCCTGGCTTTAAGAGGCTGAATTGATCCGTATAAAAATAAGTATGAAGAGGATATGAAGCGTATTCCTAAGAAGAACTCCAATGAAGACATTAGCTTGTTCAACTTCTGCTTGCCGAGTTTGCCGCTATTATCAACCAGAGGGACGGCGGGGAGGTATGTGTCAGCAACTGGGAGTGCCTGTCAGTGCTAACTGGAAAGCCTGTTCTTTAGCAGTCCCAGCTTTTGCACCTTCTTGGGAGAGTATTAAAGAGATTTTGCAAAATGAAAAGCTGATCCTAAAAGAGGCACTTTCTGTAACATCTTCGACCAGCTGCTCAAAGCCACACCTCCCAGAAGACAAGAGCCTCGCCTCCTCGGAAAGGTTAAAGACTGAGGTCGTGCTTGCATAAACTTCCCTTAATGCTCGGCTAGAAGAACAGTCTTTTACTCGTTGATTGCCGTCTTAACATTCTCTAAATGAGTGAGACAAATTCATGCACAAGAATTGAATAAGAACGCTAGATTTTTCAGAAGCTTCCTTGAGTGGAGCTTGACTCTTTAACAGAAAAAAACTTAATCCAACATTAATCTGAATCTAAAACTATTTTTCCTCGCACCTTACTTGAAAAAAGGTGCGATTTTCCACCTTAATTGAGTCCGCTCTGCTACCATCCACTCTAAGAAACTGATGGGATAACAACTAACAACTGGTGAGTGAATGTTAAGCAACGTCTCAGAGAAGCAAAACTCTAGTAGAGCTTCCATAGCTCACTGAACCATCAAACCCTTAGTGATGCGTCTATCTTGGGGAGTATTTAGCCTATCTGGCTTTACACTCTGGTGCAGCGTGGCGGAAATAACGATCCAGTTGAAAAAGCTTACTGTACAAGCTTTCTTTCATAAAAGCCCTCTGCCTTCTTGCACTAGCTGCTCGCGTCGCTTTCGCCAGCCTCCTATTGACATTTGTACCTTGTCAATTCCTTAAGATAAGCTGTTGTTCTAAAAGAGTCGCAACCAAATGATACCCGAGAAAATTGCTCCTAGCCTATTAGTGACATTACGGGACTATCAAGATGAAGGACGTCTCGGTTTACTCCGACACACGCGAAACATCGGTCTAGCCGCTGCGATAGGCAAGCCTAAACCTCCCCGTACTGTAGTCTTTCTTCTCTGCGACGAGCAGGCAGAACTCGAAAACTTGTCACAGTATGGCATACGAGTCAACCAACCCGCAGGCAGAGTGCGGACAGCTTTTTTACCCCTAGAGAGTCTAGACCCCTTATCAGAAGAGCCTGCGGTTGAGCGCATCATTCCATCGCGCTACTTGCATCTCCGGATGGACGTGGCACCGGGTAAAGTGAATCTGCCGGAGTTTAAGAACAAAACTGGCTTGACGGGCAAGAACGTCATCATCGGTGTAGTAGACACGGGCATCGACCCCAAGCACCCTGCCTTCCAAGGGCGGATATTGCGCATCTGGGACCAAACCCTGCCTGGCCCTGGTGTGCAAGAGGGGGATTACGGCGCTGAATTCACAGGTGAACAACTGACAATTTCCCGTGACACTATCGGTCATGGGACTCATGTTGCTGGAATTGCTGCTGGTGCCGATGAAACTTATAGTGGTGTAGCACCAGAGGCACAATTGCTCATCGTCAACTCCGACTTGCAGGATGCCCATATTGCTGATGCTATCCGCTACATTTTCCGGGTAGCCAATGAGCTAGACTGCCCAGCCGTCGTGAATTTGAGTCTGGGCGGACACTTCGATGCCCATGATGGCAGCGATCCCTTATCCCAAATCATTGATGCAGAATCTGGGCCAGGGCGGATTGTCTGCTGTGCCGCAGGCAATGAGGGGAACGACAACATCCATGCCCAAACCACTGTGTCTCGCGGCATGCGTACCCTACGCTTCCGCGTCCCAGATAATGCTATTGGATTCGCCCTGTTAAACGGTTGGTATCCCGGCGACAACTCGTTTGAAGTATCGATACGCACTCCGGGTGGGTTTGTAACGCCTTTTCAAGGAGTAATTTCCAATGGCAATCCAGCACAGGAATACGCTCTAGCTGATGCACGTATACAAATTGTTACACCTGGTCCTGATCCAACTAACGGTGACCATAATTTTTTCGTTCAGCTCCTTGGTGCTGGAGGCGGCCGTGTTCGGGGAGGGGTTTGGCAACTGCGAGTACGTAACAGTAATAACACTTCAACGACAGAGGGACGACTGGATGTGTGGACTCTGGACGACCAATCAGCCGTGTTTTTCACAGGCACTAGCGTCCAAGACTCCGTGAAAATCGGTTCGCCAGGGGCAGCAGCTAGTGCGGTTACGGTTGCCTCCTACACGACAAAAGTACAGTGGACGGATATCGACGGCATTGTGCGAGAAGTGGGACTGGAGTTAGATAATATTTCTGACTTCAGCAGTGAAGGTCCGCTGCGTAATGGTGACCAAAAGCCGGATGTTGCAGCACCTGGCGCTATGATTGCCTCTGCGTTGAGTGCGGATTCAACGGCCTCGCGAGCAGAGATGGTTAATTTGAAGTATGTGGTTAACGCTGGTACCAGTATGGCAACACCATTCCTAGCTGGTATTGTCGCACTCTTGTTAGAGCGTGACCCGCAGCTCACTCCAGATAGTGTGAAGGCACTGCTACGCAACAGTAGTTTAATTCCAGGGCAGCCCGTAGGAACCTTTGATAAAAAATGGGGCTTTGGGCTGATTGATGCCGCTAAGCTGGCAGATTCCCTAGAAGAGCCCATTGATGCTTCGCCAGATAGTTGTTCTGGCTAAGTCGGTGAGCGTCAATCGAGGGAGGTAAGGAGAAAATTAGGAGTCAGAATTTAAGAGGAGATCTGAAACGTGATAATTGAGACGCTTAAACGGTGGAGTTCCCCCTAAATCCCCCTGTTTAAGGGGGACTTTGACTAGATTTCCCCCCTGTCCCCCTGTTTAAGGGGGACAGGTTTGGTATGATTCCTGACTTCTGAGGGCTTGATCGACCAGGATTGAATTGCACTCACTTAAACCCAAATATTGACAATGAATTATCAGAAACTGGACGCACCGCTGGCTATGGCTTTAAATCGGGTACAAGACTCGGATGAACCGCGTTTTGTTGTCTTCATTCATACTGAACCTGCCCCAGATGAAGCGGCTGCTGCTTTTTTGGAACGCATGGGAGTCAGTGGCGTTACGAGGGAGCGGGATGTGTTCTCTGCCAAGCTGTCTGCCAATGCGATCGCACAGTTATCTGAGCAGTCTTGGGTGCAGTATATTAGACTCTCCCAGCAATTACGCCCTGTTCAGAGGCGGTGAGGAGTTGGAAATGCGATCGCTTGCTAAATATTGTTGCAATTTGATGGAGGCGATTGCGCTTGTGAGCTAACAAGTAATGGGGAATAAATTTTAAATTTTGTTTCCCAATCATTGCTTAAGCTGATGTGCATTTAAATTGGGTATTCTCCGTTGCCT
>JAIUYC010000371.1 GCA_020216575.1 Coleofasciculus sp. S288
AGCTTTTGCATGAATGCTTCCGCCTCAGTCAGCATTCCCCCAGAACCACAGGCACAGTCATAAATCAAGTAAGTGCCGCTTTCAATCCGATCCTTTATGGGGAGAAAGATCAGATTCACCATCAGTTGAATGATGTCACGAGGCGTAAAGTGTTCTCCCGCTTCCTCGTTGTTTTCTTCGTTAAATTTACGAATTAGCTCCTCAAATACATAACCCATCCCGTGATTAGTCAACCCCTCGCGGATGATTTCATCATCAGAGTTTTTCACGGGTTCAGAACTAAGGTTAATGTCCTTGGAGAGAAACTTCTCAATCAGCCCAAAAAGGCGGTTACTTTCTTCTAGCGTATCCAGTTGATTGCGAAACTTGAACTTGGCGATAATCTCTTGCACGTTCTCGCTAAAGCCGTTCAAGTAGTTCTCGAAGTTGGCACGAATCTGGCTGGGTTCATCCAGCAACCGCCGCAACGTGAAGCGAGACGTATTGTAGAACGGGTATTTCGATGCCTTTGTCAATTGTGGGGCTTGGTTGTGAATCTTGTTCTCTTCTAGAAATCTGTGGCATTTGAGAACTTCCTCTTTTGTTGGCTCTAGCAGGCAATCCAACCGCCGAATCACTGTCATGGGCAAGATGACATCCCGATACTTACCCCGCACATACACATCCCGCAGCACATCATCGGCAATGTTCCAGATAAAGCCGACAATAGCGTTATGTGTAGCATGGTTCATTCTTGCCTCAACCTCCAAGCCAACCGCAGATAGATCTTATCTCACTGCGCTGGAATCACAGGTTAGCTGCTTTGAGGGATGCGATCGCCTTTTCCAAATCAAACTCCACACGTTTAAGCGATCGCTCCCATCTTTCTAGCCAAAGCGATCACCACTACTTTGAAGATAAGCTAACGCGCATTTAGTCTGCAAGTTGGTAATTTGTCGGATTACCCTAGACAAGGCATGCAAGCC
Organism: Coleofasciculus sp. S288; assembly: GCA_020216575.1. Taxonomy (GTDB): domain Bacteria; phylum Cyanobacteriota; class Cyanobacteriia; order Cyanobacteriales; family Coleofasciculaceae; genus JAIUYC01. Next base: position 966 of record JAIUYC010000371.1, read on the forward strand.
TTGTCTGGAGGATGCAAACTAAATGCACATCAGCTTAGAACTCCTCAAACAGTTGTCTGAGATTTGCGCTTGAGCACCAACCCGCCTAACGCACTAAATACCAACAAACCCAATACTGATGCAGGTTCAGGTACTTTTACTTCATAGATGGTGGTCGTGCCACTCACCTCATTTGCCACAACCAGCAATGGTTTTCTGTTAGGACTGTCTTCTGCGGGGATGAAAAGCAATCCTTCAGGTCCGAGGTCGCCAACAGCAGCTAACTGCTCTGGCGTGGGAGCGGGGTCTCCCTCCTCATCTAAGTCGAACATCACTGAGAAATCGCGGTTGTTTGTGTAATCAACAAAGAACGGGTTAAACGGGTCAGTGATGTCATATGCCATGATACCACCAATCCGTTCCAGACCTATAAACGCATAGATGCGATCGAAGAGTTGAGCCAACGTGACCCCCTCAGGTTCTGGCCCTTTGTTGTCACTGCGATTATCAAAGGACTGATTTTCACTATTGTTGGAGTTGAAGAAGTCAGGCAAAAGCTTGGCAGTAATCTGTTCAAATTGATCCCCACTGTCAAAAATGAGATTGCCCTGCTCATCCCAAATCGAGAACGAACGTCCCCCAAAGGCGTAAAGTTCCTCGAAGTCGCCATCCCCATCAGTATCGCCGAGCGTGTTGGTCACTTCCAAGCGACCTAGGACTTCATCTGCCTGAAGGTCTGCTGCATTGGGGAAGGCATTTGGATCGAGGGTTAGGTCTGCCACCGTCGCCTCTTCAATGAAAGCAACTTGTTCCTCACCCGTTTCGTCTTCAAATACATATTCACGGCTGTCGCCTTCGTTGGCGGTGACGAGGTAAGTCTTTTCCCCAACACTATAGGCAGCGATTTCATCGGGTTGGTACATCCCGAACAAGTTGGGATAGGTGGCAATGTTGATTGCATCGTCTCTATCGCTGGCATCTAAGCCATTGCCCGGTAGGCTGTGATCTTTGAAGCCGAGTCCGACAACATCGGTGAAGACGCCGTTTGCGATGTCGAGAATGCCGATCGCATTATTCTCTTGTAGGGTCACCCATGCTGTTGTTGAGTCGTCTGATACAGCAATGTATTCGGGTTCGAGGTCTTGCGCGATCGAGGCGTTCGGTCCGAAGATGCGAACAGGGCCGGACAGATTAACTCCGTTGAAACCCGCCGTAACCACACTCCAATTGCTTGTATCAATGATGCTGACAGAACCCTCCGGATCGATGGTGTAATCGTCGCTCGGCTGAGCTTCATTAGCGACAAGCAGCTTCATCCCATCTGGCGTGAAGGTGAGCGCATCAGGCAACGCGCCAACTGCGATCGAGTTTAAGAGCTTGCCGTCCGGCTCGAAGAATAACACATGTCCGGGAGCCTGTACGTCGGTATTTTGCACGGCGACGGCGAACAGCCCATTACTAAAAGCGACGCTATTGACTTCACCTCCATAGTCATCAAGGTCGATATTGAACAAAAGTGACGGACTAGTCGGATTAGTGAGGCCAAGGACATTGATTTGATTGGTACTCCCATTGGTAACAAATAACCGCTGCGTCATCGGATCATAAGCGGAGATTTTTGCAGCGCCATCATCGAAAATGCCAGTGGAATATGTCCCAATTGGTTTCAGGTTGAACGCTGCTGCTGGTGTAGCCAGGAGACCGAGCAGAAGTGTTGAATGTAGCGTAGAGTGTATGATTCTTCCCATTGTCCTAGGTAAAGATGCGTTGACTCTGGCAAGTTCCCAAAGTTGATAACCCTTTTAATCTTGGGTAATACTTCAGATGCTCAGGCTCACTATCTGAGTAAGTATATTGAACCCTTGCATTTCCTATTTCCAAGTGCAAGGATTTCTGAGCATCTTTAAGGAATTTTCACAAAATCTTCATCAAAACTTTATTGCATCTTCATCCAGAAGACATAAATATAGATTTTTTTTAGTAAGATTACGGATGATATAGCAATTTTCTGTTATTGCTAGCAAGCGCCATACCAAGCAGCTACTAGAAGGTCAACTTTAATTTACAAAACTTTTTAAAAATGAAATGTAAAAATTAGGCGTGATGAGCTTTCACTCACAACGGAGAATGAAAATCGCTCTTCCCTGACATTTAAATTTTCTGAGGAGAGAACGTCTAATCAAGTGTAAAGGGCTGTACTTTTGTTAGGGAGATGGCTAGGCGCTTATCTTAGCAGTTACACCACAGTCAGGACTAACGTTTGGGCGGGTGCTTTAAGTGGGTCTTCCGTTTCATCTATAGAGAAATCATCTAACTATTGACGGCTCTTGGCGATTCGCTTAGACGATAGCCGCCCGAACGCTACGCACTACTTGAAACGCTCCAAAAACCTCTGCTGCTGGTGCAGTACGGAACTCCTTTCAAGGAAGGGGAATGTAAAACACTATAAAAACACGATGTGGTAAGCTCCTGCTCTACTCGGACGGGTTTACGCTTCACGCAAAGTGGTAAGTGTTTTCTGAGGGTCAAGAGGCTGGAGAAAGTTTATCTTTCTTCAACACTCACAACTTAAAATTAGTGCCTAAGTTCTAACTAAAACTGAGAGCGGACATAATGTTACTCAAGATACTCGGAAAAGTTGCAAGCCTTAGTGTATTAATTGGTCTGGTAAGCTGTGGCTCCCAATCGACACCAACACAGATATCGACCTCAACGCCATCTGCTACCCCCTCGCCTCAGAAAGCGATTGTTATAGCCGACGTTTCTAATAATCCGGCTAAAAAAATAAAGCGTTTCCAACCGATGGCTGACTACTTAGCTACCAACTTGAGTGAGTTTGGAATTGAGGTTGGTGAGGTAAAAGTCGCTTCTGACTTGGATACAATCGGCAGTTGGCTTAAATCCGGTGAGGTGGATCTCTACTTTGATAGCCCCTACCCCGCTATGATCATAAGCGATAAGACTGGAGCCAAACCGATTCTGCGCCGTTGGAAGGGGGGTAAGCCTGATTACCACACGGTCATTTTCACCATGAGCGATCGCGGGATCAAATCCTTAGACGACCTCAAGGGTAAGATGATCGGTTTTGATGAGATTAGTTCTACATCAGGCTTTTTGCTACCGATAGCGTATCTGCTTAATGCAGGACTCAAACCGGTACAGAAAAGCCCAACGAATGATGTGGTGGCGGCAGACGAGGTAGGGTACGTCTTTAGCGATGACGATGAGAATACAATTCAATGGGTGATTAGCAACAAGGTCGCTGCTGGAGCTATTGACGTCGGAACCTTCTTGGAAGTTCCGGAGGAAAGCCGTAAAGCGATGACTATTTTAGCGGAAACCGAGAAGGTAGCTCGGCATGTGGTGATGGTCAGGGCAGACATGGAGCCCGAACAAGTAGAGGCGATTAAAGCGTTACTCATCGGGATGGATAAGACACCAGAGGGCAAAACCATACTCATGGAGTTTGAGGAGACAGCCAAGTTTGACGATTTTCCGACTCAAGGGGACATATCCAAGATGCGAGAGTTGTACGAACGGGTCAAAAACAGGTGAGTTGATGGGCAAATCCAGTCAGAGAAAAGGGTCGCTAGCCAGCAAACTGACGCTGGCGATGACGACCCTGGTGATCATGACTGTAGCGAGTGTCACCTGGCTATCCCTTCACCGCGAACAACAAACCTTTCGCAGAGAACTCGAACAGCAAGCTGAAATCTTGCTGGATGGTGTGGCGGTCACAACCGCTGATGCGCTCTACATCCTTGATGCCGACTTTCTGGAGGAGATCATGGAACAGTTAGGTGCAGATCGGATATTGGTCGCCGGTCGCGTGTATGGCAAAGAGGGGCGGGTGATTGCTGATGCCTTTGGCTCGGATGTGTTAGTTTACAGCACCAAATCTGACCCCTTCGGACAGGAGCTGGTGCAGAGTGACAAAACAGTTTTTAAGTGGCAGTCTGACCAACTGCTAGCTGGCAAAGCAGTGAAAGTTGGGAACCAACGGCTGGGGGCAGTCAGTGTAGGGTTGCCCACAGCCCCCCTCAAGGCGAAGATGAATGCTGTACGCAATCAAGGTATTGGTGTAGCACTGGCTGCCGCCGCCGCCGGTACTCTGGTAGCGCTGTTGCTGAGTCGGTCAATTACGGAACCATTGGAGCAGATGACGACAGCGACGCAGCGCCTTGCGGCGGGTGACCTGACTCAGAAGATTACGGTTCGCAGCGACGACGAACTCGCAGTGCTGGCTGATTCCTTCAATCGCATGACCTCCCAACTCCGAAACTTGGTCACAAGTCTGGAGCATCAAGCCGAGGAGCTGCGTCAAAGCGAAGGGAAAAATCGAGCACTTCTCAACGCCATCCCGGATTTAATGTTTCGATTCAGTCGGGATGGCACTTTTGTAGATTTTAAAGCAGCAAGAGGCGACAACATCCTGGAATGGGCGGGTGA
>JAIUYC010000372.1 GCA_020216575.1 Coleofasciculus sp. S288
CCCGGCGTCACTTGGGAGATAAAGTGCTGGGGGATGGCCATGAACCAAATTGATCGACTCGCCAAAAACTGCGATTTTTCCAAGGCATACCAACCACAAGCACCAAAGGCTGAATCACCGGCTGTAGAGTTAGGGGTCATGCCTCCTTCTGATTGGGGCAAAGTTAATACGATTCCGGTGCTAGAGGAGAACGACACCTGCGAAGTGCTACAGGGCAGATTCACAGGGCAAGTTGGCACGGTAGCGTCCATCAACCAATTCTCTGAGAAGCCTATCGCCCTAAATCTTCCCGGTGGTCACATCAAACATTTTTTGCGCCCGGAACTAAAATTCATCAGTAAGAGCGAATTGAAACCACAACGGCAGCAGCTACAGACGGGCGATGTGCTGATGGGCAGCAGGGTTGTGACCACCGGGGACTACGTTGGCGTGGCACGGCAGGTTAGGGAGGCTAATGCCCAGCGTGGAACCTTTGACAAACTAGCAGCGATTGAGTTGGTAAAGGCTGGCCTAACGCCTGAGATGGCATTGGCAACAGCAACAGGCGAACTGGATGACGCCTCAGACTTCTAAGCACACTCCTTGTGGGCAATGCTCACCCTACTACTAATCACCAATGACTAATGACTGAGGATTAACCACCAATGGCACAAACACTAGCACTCACTACAGCTACCGTAAAATACACCCCAGGCCAACCACGAGAGACACAATATGGACTTCGGATTAATGCCGTGCTGACTCTGCCAGATGGCACCGAGACAAAGCTTTGGGGCAATCCAGATGATGCAGCATTACTTGCTCTCAGAAAGGGGCAAAGCGTTCAACTAGCCAAGAACCAAAAAGGGCAATGGCAGCTAATTGAGCAGGAACAATCACCCCAACAACTTCAGAATGGTGCTGTACAAAATCAGGTAGGAGGGCAGTTTCAGCCCCGGTCTGATGATGAGAAACGAGCCATTGCTGCCAGAGTCACAGAAGATGCCAAATTGCTGAGGTACTGCTTTCAACAAGCCAAGGAGCAGTGCGGCGAGTTCTGCGAAACCTCAGAGGACTTGAGAGCGATCGCAACCACGCTTTTTCTTCAAGCTGTGAAGCGATGAGTTAACCGCTCCGGTTGCCGCAAGCCAGCAGCTTTTGTGCCGGGAAGAATTCAGGTTTTGACAGAAATGTTTTACCATGTCCCGTCACCGCTTCGCTAAAAGCTGCTTTGGCTTGCTAATTGGGTACTTTTGCTTAGTTTTTTTGCGAGTGAGAAAAGTCACGAAAATTGGTCTATAGAGTGCGAAGTTGTGAGATTCTGTGAGAAAGAAATTTTAAGCCGGGATATTTTTTGCCCTGTTGATAATCTCTATCATCACTATCGGCGAACAGTGGAAAATCTCCCTACTCCTATCTCAGTTTTGTGTGAATTTGTGAGATTTTGTGATAAGTCAGGAGTAAGCAGTATCTAGCTTTTTTAAAGCAAAATGAGGCTTAATAGTTAAAATTCCTAGGCTCTATTGAGAAAGCTGTTCATCTACTTCCTTGTTTTGGTTTCGTGCATCTAGCAGCTTACTCTTACTTATGTTTGAGCTTGTCTATAACGGGCTTAATTGTTGCTTTTGTGTGACTTATCAGACAAGATTTCGACTGGGTTTCCTCTAGAAAATCGGCTTTCTACCCGCAAATGGGCGTTCTTTCCTTATTCATACTTGTTGAGAATAGGAGCCTTTCACTATAAGGAGCAAGCCAAGTTGAGATGTACATCTGAAGATGTACTGGAAATTTCTGAACGAAATTTCCGTTCTCAACGGCTTGCTCTCCGAGGGTATGAAGATTCACAAAGGTGATCTTTCTGCGAGATGTCTCAGCAGTGACAACGCCCGATGGTTCCCCTTTGATGCAAGGTACTCCCATAAAGCGAACCAGTCATGAACCGGACGGGCAAGAACTATTGGGGGAATTTCGCTAGGCACAAAACAATACTTGAGTTCCCCAGAGAACTTACGGCTTTTGAGGAAACTTCTTTTTCTTTGCCCTAGCGGTTCGCGCAAATCAACGGCAAAGTTTGAAAGACTAAAGCCGATGTCTTCACTGATGAACGAACCGTTTTTGGATTTGAGAATTTTTAAATGAAACTCACCCAACTTGTGTTCTGTAACTTCGCTTATGCGCTCGTACTCAAATGGCAAGTTGCCCCATTCGTTCGGATGGGTGTCAAAATGTGTCACGATCGATTTGCCCTCCATAGGCTGTATCTGTGGAGTGGAAGTCTCAGGTAGGTACTAGGCATACCTGCTTGAGGCGTTGGATATTTATTTGATTAGAAGTCTAGCAGTTGACAGCGCGGTTACTGCTCTCATTTAACTCCCCTTAACAAGGGGGGTGATGCTCGAAAATGAATAAGGCGTGTTTCTGCTCAGGATTACACGCCTTCTGTGTAAAAAGTTTTTGCTTGAGATTCCATGATATCAATTCAAAATTCCCCCTCTGATGGGAATCCTCAGATAGTCCAAACTTGCGAAAACGCTCATTATGACAAGTTTTCTATCAGTCCTTTTGACACCTTTATGGGTAGTTCGCTCTCACTAGCAAATAATGGTAGTTGGCTCCATCAGTGCCAAGATGATTTAATCTCCCAACTCCTCCAAGACAAACGCTCTGCTAACACACGAGCGGCATACGAGCGAGATTTACGGCATTTTTTTGAAGTGGTAGCCAATGCGCCCAAGCCATCACCTCAGTTAGTAGCCGAGTTCCTAAGCTTGGATAGGTTCGCTGCTGTGAGCTTGGTTTTGAGGTACAAGGCGTATTTGCTACACAAGGGACTCAAGCCAGCAACCATTAATCGACGGCTAGCGGCTATCAAATCATTGGTCAAGTTTGCGCGGAAGGTGGGGAAGTGTTCCTACAGTTTGGAGGACATCGAGGGCGAACGAAACCAAGCTTACAGGGACACTACAGGCATCAACATTACTGCGTTCAAGCGAGTCCTCAAGCAATGCGATCGCTCAACCTTGAAGGGGTTAAGAGACTACGCCGTCCTTCATTTATTCTGGAGTAATGCCCTGCGTCGGAATGAAGTGGCGACTCTTGACGTGCGAGACTTCGATCCGAACGATAAGACATTGGCTATCCTTGGCAAGGGTCAAGCCCAAAAGCAGGTAATTACTATCTCAGAGGGTACAACACAAGCCATCTTAGCTTGGCTTAATGCGAGAAAGAGTATTGACCCCAATGCACCTTTGTTTGTGGCAGTTAGTCACAACAAGCGAGGGCATCGGCTGACGGGTGAGGCGTTACGACAACTGGTAGAAGGATACTGCCTGAAAGCAGGGGTAACCAAGAAAATGAGTCCCCACCGCATCCGACATTCGAGTATAACCCACGCCTTAGACGAAACTGGGGACGTGAGAAAGGTACAGAAGCTTAGTCGGCACAAAAAAATAGAGACGGTAATGCTTTATGATGATAACCGCATTAATGCTCAGGGTTCGCTGACAGAGCTATTGTCCAATGCGCTAGAAGAGTAACAGCGCTACTAGACAAAATGGTTTTCTCAAAGGAGCGATCGCCATGACTCAGACAACTGAAAAACTCACCTTTGAGCGCTATCTAACTTACGATGACGGCACGAGTAACCGCTATGAACTGGAACGAGGGAAACTGGTTTTAATGAATCCTCCTACTGTCAGGCATCTACTAATTGCTAAGTTCATTGAGCGGCTCTTAGACGATGAAATCAATCGCCTCGTCATACCGTGGGTAGCTTTGAGAGAGGCTGGAGTCCAAACCGAGTTGGATTCATCACGACTACCTGATGTCTGTGTAGTGACTCAGCAGCAGGTAGCTGAGCTAATGGATCAATCAGCCGTCTTCCGCGTACCGGCTCAACTGGCTGTTGAGATAGTCAGTCCCAGTTCAGTAGAGCGAGACTATAAAAAAAAGCCGCTGGAGTATGCCAATAAGGGTATCAAAGAATATTGGATTGTTGACCCAATTGAGAGCAAGGTAACAGTTTTTCAGCTAGTCAATGGACGCTATCGGGAACGTGTGTTTACAGGTGGTCAACGCATTGTTTCGCACGTCTTCTCTGAACTGGCTGTGACAGTTCAACAGATTCTGTTAACTTAGGGGTTCTCCAAGGGCACTCGCCTGAACCCCCTTGAACTTATACACTTGCGTCAACGTTCCGCAAACGCGATCGCACACCCCAGCCTTCGACACTGAGAAAAGACACCAATTTCTCAGATGAAAGGAAACTACTTTATATGGCTCAAGGCGATCACATCTACATAGATTACGGCTTTTATAGCCATCATGGTATTGATTGTGGTGATGGTACAGTTATCCACTTTTCCAAAAAAAAAGGAAGAGTTTCCCAAGATACTATACACTCCTTTGCCTGTGGAAATAGGATTTATACGAAGCAAGGCAAACATCGTTATTCACCAGAACAGGTAGTACAACGAGCAAAAAGCAAACTTGGAGAAACCGAATACAATCTTGGACTTAATAACTGCGAACACTTTGCTACTTGGTGCCATTCAGGTCAGCACCATAGTAAACAGGTAGGAAATTTTGTAGAACCCGCTGCTGTTGCAGGTTTAAGCGCTGCTTTAGGGGCAATCCCCGTTACTACTGCCGCTCCAGGTCTTCTGGGACTGGTAGGAATAACCACAACTGTTGGGCTTGGCGCACTTTTTCCAGTCGGGGCTATTTTAGGGGGAGCTTATATAGCTTACAAGGTCATCAGTGATGACGATTAGCGCTTAGTAAACAGTTACTCAACACCCTGGAGATTTGTTGAACACTTGTTGAACACTACTCAATCACTAAGACGCTCAAACATAGCTATTTCAGTATTGGGGTGATACAGCCAGAAGCCAACTTAATGCAGTGCCTTCCCGCCGCCCCCGACTCTCTGATTTTTTGCCCAATGTGTTCACTGGCTGAGAACTTGCCTTGCTGGGATTAGCCCTACGAGGGCTAATCCTATCAGTTTTGAGTAGGCATTCCAAGCAAGATAACAAACTCAAATCTCTCCTCGGAACGCGATAATCGGTTATCCAAACAACGTAAATACAAGGATTTCAGTGGTTTTTCAGAATACTAAACCCGAAAAACATACGGAACTTCAGCGGCACTTCAGAAGAACTCCAGAGTAGAAGCTCGATGGAAATTCAGGATAAATGAATAGAAAACCGAACTATTCACGCATCAAGCTGTTTTCGTATTCCCGCCGTTGTTCATATTGCGCGATCGCGCGTCTCCCAAGTTTTGTATCCGCCCTAAACACACCCACTCTGGGCAGCACAACACATCGGTCTAATCACGGATTTTTTTTAATTTCACCCAAAAACAAATTCCGTGCTTTTCCCGTCGCTTAAATAAACTTCACCC
>JAIUYC010000373.1 GCA_020216575.1 Coleofasciculus sp. S288
TGAAGCGTTTTCGGACAGGGCAAAGGCTGACCCTTCACCTGAAATATCTCACCCGTGTAAGTTGCCTGAAAAATATTCATGGGGGGATTGCCCAAGAAGGTGGCTACCATCCGGTTGGCAGGCCTGGCATAAATATCTTGGGGTTCACCGATTTGTTGAATCCGACCGCCCTCGAGTACCACAATTTGGTCAGCGAGTGTCATCGCTTCCACTTGGTCGTGGGTGACGTAGATTGTTGTAATACCAACGCGATAGTGCAACTGCTTCAATTGCGCTCTCGTATCGTCTCGCAACTGGGCGTCAAGATTGGATAGGGGTTCATCGAGCAAGAAAACTTTGGGTTCGCGAGCGATCGCTCTTCCCAATGCTACTCGCTGCTGTTGTCCCCCCGATAGTTGCTTGGGTTTGCGACCCAAGAGATGGTAAATATCTAGCGATCGCGCCACTGCCTCCACTCGTTTCTGAATCGTTGCAGAGTCAGCGTTCCGCATCCGCAGACCAAAAGAAAGGTTTTCCGCCACCGTCATGTGGGGGTAGAGGGCGTAGTTCTGAAATACCATCGCCACATCCCTCTGCCGTGCTGGAACATGATTCATCAGAGCCTCCCCAATATAGAGATTGCCAGATGTTGCTGTTTCCAGTCCAGCGATCATCCGCAGAATCGTCGATTTGCCACAACCCGATGGACCAACTAAAACCCAAAATTGCCCATCCGGTATCTCAAATGTAATGTCCTCAATTGCCGTGACATTGTCAAATTTTCGGGTAATCTCTTCTAAGCGAACGTTTGCCATGGGTAGCGAGTGTCAGTCGTTTTGCTGATCATATAGTTTCGGGAAGGTTTGCGGTTTTATATCTTTCTCCTGCTCTCTCCCTCTCTTCTAAAACAGGCTTTTGCGCACCTATTCAGTAATTTTACGGTTAGGGTTCAACACGCCTCCATCGCAATTCAGTGGTTTCCCGGACAAAAGTTTTAGGTAGACGTGGTAACAATGAGGAGTCAATTTACCTTAGCACGCAGGACGTAGCTGCGTCCTGGATAAAGGCTTCTAGGGGGCAATCGGTGCAGCATAGACAAGAACGGGGCAAGCTAACTCAATTAGAAACTCAACAGCAAGATTTCTTCAACCAGTCACCAGACCTGTTGTGCATTATTCTGCCTGACGGAACATTTGGACAACTCAACCCGGCTTGGAAACGGTTGTTGAACTGGACACCCGAAGCCTTGCGATCGCATTCTTGGATTGAATTAGTGCATCCAGAAGATATGGAAGCAGCGTTGAGTGCGATGCTACAGGCGGGTGACGGTGAAGTTAGCTTCGTTGACAATCGCTATCGTCACAACGATGGCAGCTATCGGTGGCTATCCTGGAGCTTGCACAAGAGCGAGGATGGATATTGGTATGCGATCGCAAGAGAGATAAAGGCGAATCGGCAGGCAAAGATAGCTCTGAAATCTCAGGTTGAAGCGATACCCTCCAAGACTGAGGCAAACAAATGGTCGATTGAGAAGAAGACTGTAATGTTGTTGGGATTAGCCTCAGTGATTTTGGTGAGCCTCAATCTTCTCTTTTTCTGGAGTTTTATCAAACAAAAAGAAACAACTGAGCGGGTAGCTCAGAGCCGATTAATCCTCCAAAAGCTGGAAGCTGTCCTTTCCTCCGCCAAGGATGCTGAAACAGGTCAACGGGGCTACTTACTCACCGGACGAGAATCTTACTTACAGCCTTATAACCTTGCTGTAAAAACAATTGAGCCGCAATTAAACCAACTAAAAACGTTGGCTAGAGCTGACGCTTATCAACAGCAGCAGCTTACTCGTCTTCAACCTCTGATCGAGCAAAAGTTAGCTGAACTCAAGGTGACAATTGACTTGAAAAAAAGCCGGGGTTTTTATGCTGCCGTGCCGGTGGTTTTGACCAATGAGGGACAAGAACTGATGGATCAGATCCGAACTACGGCTCAGCAGATGCAGAAGAAAAAAAATGAGGAATTACAAACTTGGTTAACCACCCGAGAGGAAGCTTTCCTTAAAGGACAAGTGACGTTCTTCATCGGCATAGTTCTGAACCTGTTTGCCTTTTATCTGGTCTACCATGCCATTCGACAGGAGACAATTGAACGCAAGCAAGCCGAAGCGTCATTTAAACAGCTCAATGACGAGCTAGAAGCGAGAGTACAGGAGCGAACAGCCGAACTAAAAGAAGCCAACGCCAACTTGTTACGTTCTAACAGGGAACTGGAGCAGTTTGCCTACGTAGCGTCCCACGATTTGCAGGAGCCACTGCGGGCAGTCAATAGCTATGCACAACTGATTACTCGAAAATATCAGGGAAACCTCGACGCGAAAGCAGATAAGTACCTCGGCTACATCACGGAGGGAGCCACCCGGATGCAGCAGTTAATCAACGACTTGCTGGCGTTTTCGCGGGTGGGAACGCGGGGTAAACCATTGGAGTCAACGGACTGCGAGACAGTGCTGCGTCAGGTGCTAGATAATTTAAAGATTGCGATCGCTGAAAATCATGCTCTAGTCACTCATGATCCGCTACCAACGGTGATAGGGGATGAAATTCAACTCATTCAGTTACTCCAAAATCTTATAGGCAATGCCATTAAGTTTCGCCGTGAGGAACCGCCTCAAGTGCATATCTCAGCTAAGCAACGGGACAACGAATGGGTATTTTCTGTCCGCGATAATGGCATCGGCATCGAGTCAGAATACTTCGAGCGTATCTTCACCATTTTCCAGCGCCTACATAGCAAGAGCGAGTATCCTGGTACGGGCATTGGTCTGGCGGTTTGTAAAAAGATTGTGGAGCGTCATGGAGGACGCATCTGGGTGGAGTCAACGTCAGGAGTAGGCACAATTTTTTACTTTACTCTTCTGCCAATGAGGTAATAGAGCAGGGGAGCAGGGGAAGCAGGGGAAGCAGGGGGAGCAGGGGAAGCAGGGGGAGCAGGGGAAGATGAGTAGAGAAGCAATTAAAGACCATAAAGACTTGGAAATTTATAAGATGGCTTTTGACATGGCGATGAGAATTTTTGAGTTGTCTAAGAGGTTTCCGGTCGAGGAACGATATTCTCTGACTGACCAGATTCGTCGCTCTTCTCGCTCCGTTTGCGCTAATTTGGCTGAGGCTTGGTGCAAGCGAAGATATGAAGCTGCTTTTGTAGCTAAACTGAATGACTGCGAATCAGAATCAGCCGAGACTCAAACCTGGATTGAGTTTGCTGTTAAATGCAACTACATCGATATAAAAGCAGGGCGAGAACTGTACCGAACTTACAACCAAGTTTTGAGGGGGTTAGTAAGTATGATTAACAATCCCTCACCTTGGTTATTGAAGAAGGCAGGAAGAGAAGAGTAGCAGGACAAGAATTTGCATTTAGACATTTAAATCATCTTTCTAATTTCCCCACTCCCCCCACTCCCCCCACTCCCCCTGCTCCTTCACTTAGTAGCATTCTCCTATGAACTTTGACACTCCCATTCGACCCGTTGAGATTCTCCTGGTAGAAGACTCTCCCAGTGATGCCGATTTAACGGTAGAAGCGCTCAGTGACGGTAAAGTACTCAATAACTTGCACTGGGTTGAAGATGGTGTAGACGCTCTTGCTTTTCTCCGGCGACAGGGAAAATATAGCAACTCACCTCGCCCCGATTTGATTTTGCTTGACCTCAACCTGCCTAAAAAAGATGGTCGTGAGGTTTTAGCAGAAATAAAAGCTGATCCTCAACTCAAATTGATTCCAGTTGTTGTTCTCACCACCTCAGCAGCTGAGCGAGATATTCTTAAAACCTATGAACTGAACGCGAATTGCTACGTTACCAAGCCCATTGATTTGGAGCAGTTTATTTGTGTGGTAAAGCTGATTGAAAAATTTTGGTTGGCTGTAGTTAAACTGCCCCCGGAGTAACAAATATGGACAGTTCTATCATTAAAATCCTACTGGTAGAAGATAACCTAGCTGATGCCGATTTGCTGGGCGAATTTCTCGAAGAGGCTGACGAAACTCAGTGGTCGCTAGTACATGTTGAAAAGCTCCAAGAAGCGCTTCAGACCTTAGCTAAAGACCACTTTGATGTTATTTTGCTAGACCTCTCGCTACCAGACAAACAGGGATTGGCTACGGTTGCACAAACCCATGAGGCTGCCCCCGATTTGCCAATTGTAGTATTGACAGGTCTTAACGATCGCGTCATAGCCTTAGAGGCTTTACGGCAAGGCGCACAAGACTATCTAGTCAAGGGCAAGATTGATAGTAATTTGCTGGTACGTGCTATTCGTTATGCGATCGAGCGGGCACATACATTAAAGCGCTTACGCCAGAGTGAGGAGCAGTTGCAACGGCTCAATGAAGAACTAGAACGCCGAGTTGAACAACAAACCGAGGAGTTAAGGCAAAAAAATCTGTCCCTACAAAGCGAAATTTCCGGACGCCAGCACTTGGAAGAGGAACTTCGCTATGCTCTAGTTAAAGAAAAAGAATTGAGTGAACTCAAATCTAATATTATTTCAGTGGTTTCTCATGAGTATCGTACTCCATTAGCTACTATCCTTTCGTCTTCAGAATTACTCGAACATTACAGTCAGCAATGGACTGAGGAGAAAAGGAAACGCCATTTCCACAGGATTCAAAGCTCAGTTCATCATCTTACTCAGTTAATCAGCGATGTACTGTTGTTTAACAAAGCTGAGGCGGGAAAATTGGAATTTAAGCCAGAACCAATGGATGTGGTAGCCTTCTGCCAGGAACTGGTGGAAGAATTGCAACTGACATTGAAGACTCAGCACTGCATCAGCCTTACCTGTTTCGGTTCAGCGAGGGAAGCGTGTTTGGATGAAAAACTGTTGCGGCAACTCCTTAGTAATTTGCTCTCGAATGCAATTAAGTACTCCCCTGACGGAGGCAAGATTCAATTCGACCTCGTTTATGAAACTGAAGCTGTAACCTTCCGCATTCAAGATCGAGGAATTGGCATTCCTAAAAAAGATCGAGAGCAGTTGTTTGAGGCGTTTTATCGCAGCAGCAATGTTGGTACCTTCGCCGGAACGGGATTGGGGTTGGCAATCGTCAAACGATGTGTAGAGTTTCACAAGGGTCAAATTGCCGTGGAGAGTGAAGTTGGAGTTGGGTCAACGTTCACGGTGACACTGCCCTTGAATTGCACAGCTTTGCAAGAAATTTCTTAAGAAGCCTTAACATAGTCAATAAGCTACAGCTTAGTTTTCCTTCGACTCAATGGTGCTTGGAAAATTGATCAAAAACTCATCTCTACCACTCGATACTCTTTCTGAACCGTTACGCTTAACAATTCATGCATCGCCGCGATCGCACTGGCTAGCCCCCCCAGTTTCAGGGGCAGACGAGCGCATGCT
>JAIUYC010000374.1 GCA_020216575.1 Coleofasciculus sp. S288
CTTACGTATTGTTTTTGTTTATTGGGGGCTAGAATACTACATTCTGCCCCCATTCTTTGTATGTTGAGCTATCTTTCAACACTTCTGCTGATAAGCACAAATCCTTGAAATTTGGCTGTAATTGATTCAAGGCTTCCTGCCACTGCTCATTAGCGTCAAAAAACTCATTAGAATTGCCTTGCAAGGAAACAACTGAAATCTTAAACTGTTGCTGCCAAGAGTTCAGCTTGGCTGTTAGCAAGTAACTATAAATATCATTCTCATAAATAGCCTGATATTCACTAAGAGAAAGAGGGAAATCGACTTGCCCCAGTACCCATGCGGAAGGGGTAGCTGCGATGCGTTGGTTTGGAGATAGTGAACCACTTTGATTGAGAAATAGCAGCGGTTCTAAATAAGTGCTGAATTGATTTGTTGATAGAAGACATCGCGCATCAGACTCTAAAAATGGGCGAAGTTTTTTAACCCAATTCGACCGCGCAGCAAGCCAGAGTTCCTCGTGCCGCCGAAGGTTAATCACGTCTGTTACGATCTGCTCGTACAAAGTCTCCAGATCCCGATCGAGTGTCTCCTCGTATTGGTTGGTCAACCGTTGATATGCAAATAAAATTTGGTGAATTGTTTGGAAATCGGACATTCTCTCCTTATTAAGAACTGCAAAAAACTGCCCAAGCTACAGACGCAAAGGTAGGCTTTGAGATGACCCGTTTGCAGAGTCATTTTTGCTACGGCAAGCAGAACGTTGCTATGCAGCAATCCATGACAAAGTACGGATCTTGACTATCTAGTTTTAGGCAGCAAATCGATTTCCTCGAACGAATGGGTTCCTTCAAGAGGGATAAGTTTTGCCGCTAATATCAGGAGGATAATGAGTGATCGAAGCTAAAACAAGGGGTTTGAGCACGATCTATTCGTGAATTACGACAAGATTTTTCAGTAGTCTTAGATTAGGTTTCAGTTCGCATAACTGTAGGATTAAGAGCTTGTTTGTTCAGATGTAGTTAGGCGTTGAGGACGATCTTTATGGCTGCAAGCCTGCTGGATAACTATCACGCTTGGTCACCGGGTTCCAAAATTGAATTGGTAAACGGGCAATTGATCGTTGGAGACAGCCTCGTTCACAGCCGTCGATTACTGAGCCAAATTCTTCGAGGGTGGGGGGTGGAGGCGATCGCTGCCCTTGCACCGGAACACTTGTGGGGGGAGGCGTTATCCCACACATTCGGCGCACCGATGCTCACCAGTCTCGATGGGATTGATGCTTCCGCAATACAACAGTGGGCGGATGGGATTGACTATCAGCCAGAGAATCCTCCCCATCACGGCGATTGGCGATTTTCCTACTCTCAACTGCGACAAGCCTTACGGATGGCAATGTTTGGGTTGGGGATGCGTTATGAAAAATTGGGACAGTCGTTGGGCGGTGGGTTTGTCCATCGGTTAGGGCAGCATGGGTTCATGCCCGATGTCCTGTTTTTCCGGGGTGAGCCGCGCAATCGGCTGTATGAGTATTACCTGGAGGGAGCGGCGGACGTGGTTGTGGAGTTCATCCAACCCGGTTGTGAGGAGTACACTCACACCGTCAAGAAGCCGATTTATCAGGCGGCTGGTGTTCCGGAATTGTGGATTGTGGATGCGGCTCAATGCCAAATAGAATTATGGCGGCTAGTTGATGGAGTATACCAGCGACAAACAACCGATGTGGCTGGACGATATGTTGTTTACAGCGTTCCGGGCTTGACCTTCCTGCCTGACAAGATTTGGCTGGCAAAAGATGACTGGGATTACCCCCTCGAAGAGACCTGGTTTGAAGTGGCAGCAGATGCGCCTCGGCTTACCCGCTTGCCTCAAATGGGGGAAGGGGTTGATTGGAGCAAAGCACTGCTTAAATTTCCGGTTGCGTTAGACTCAGTGGCGATCGCTTTTGACGACTATATCTACTGGTGCCCAGAAGCAAAGTTTGAGTTCGTCAACGGACGACCTGACATTGGTGGACGAGAAGGCATCAAGGGGTTGGCAGGGATGCTCATGATGACTTTTGGGCTGGCAGAGGTCGTCAAATTGGCTCATCCGCGTGATTGGGTCGCTGCTCTGCTGGCACAACGAAGGGTAGCCTCTGACCCCAACCACAAAGCAGATGCTTGGAAGTTGGCGCGAGATGCAGCTACATTCCTGCGGGATCACTACTCCATCGATCGCATTGTGGTGGCGGGTGATCTGGTTGCCCCCGAACCCTTAAATTTATGGTCTGAGGTAGTGCTAGTTGTCTGGGGTTTGCCAGAGGTTGAGAGAACCCGCTCCGAGTCGGGTCGAACCCGATATACCAGCCCAGAAGCGATCGCACGGCAATTAAATGACCATCCTCGGATTCGTCTAGTGGATGCTGGTAAGGATCTCACCTCCACCGAAATAGCACTGCTGAACTCAGGCTATGTCGAGCTTTGAGGAATTTTCCGTCTTGGGGTTTACTGGATTGGGTTGGGCGATACAGTGGTGATGGATACAAAGAGCCTGGAATTTCAGGATGGCTCAGACTATGAATGAGATGCAGGTTGGTCAATATCTGACGCTGAAGGAGCTTTGTACCTGCACGCAAACTTACCAGAAGTATGCGGATCAGATTAACCCGTATCCTGAAAACTTGGAAGAGACAATCCCAGCATTGTAGGCTCTGTGCCATCACATCCTTGACCCTGTGATTGCTCACTTCGGTAGGGAGCGGTTTCAGTTGACCTATGGGTTCTGTTCAAAGGATTTGAAGCGGTTTCTGTCTCAGAAAGACCCAGAGACGGGGATTAAGAATGGGCGGGTTGATCCAAGTCGTGATCAGCACATGGCACATGAGAAGAACCGGAATGGCAGGTATTACTGCGTTAGCGGAGCTTCCGGAACGGCTCGCCTCGGTGCTGCCTGTGATTTTCGGATTATTGGGTTGGAGAGCGATCGTCTCGTAGAGTGGGTTCTGGAGCAGCAGCTACCGTTTGATTCGCTGTATTACTATGGGAGCGATCGACCGATCCACATCAGTTACGCTCCTCAGCAGAGGCAGAATATTTGGACGTTTACAGACGGAGGAGTGCCTACGAGGAAAGGTATTGAAAATTGGATAAAAGCAGCCAACTCATTGAACTAAAATCTATTTTTCTTACTGATGCACAATCACGGAGTCTCTACTCAATTCGATGTAATTGTGCTGAGACAGCAAATCAACGATCAAGGGTAGATTTGTAGTGAAGAGAATTTCTAAATCTGTGTTTTTGATGTTTCCTGTTGTGATCAGCAGAAGTTTATAGGGTTGCTGCACCGTGAGGAAGGAATCAACGAAATCTGAGTCTTTAGTGATGACGATTCGTTCTTCCTGAATCGAAATCGAATTGATGATTGAGTCTGGAGTTGCGTTTTGCTGAGGAAGTTCTCTGGTATGGATGGTGTCATAGCCAGCTTCCCGTAACAGTCGAGCAAGTCGAATCGGAAGTTGGGCATCAACGAGAAACTTCATGATGCCAGCTTGTGAATGCTTTTGACCTGGCTAAGGCGAGCGGCAAACAGAAGAACCGCAAGAATATCGTCTGATTCGAGGTCATCATAGTCGGCAAGAATTTCTTCAGTCGTCATGCCGGAACTCAGAAGCTCAAGGATAAACTCGACAGGGTAACGCAGCCCACGAACACAGGGTTTACCATGACAGATATCTGGGTTGTGCGTGATACGTTGCAATAAATCCTTTTCCATATTTGAATGCTAGCCTACAAATTTAGAAGGGGTAATTGAGTTTGGCGTGGAGGTGATTTTCTATCTTGGCGATCTACAGTTTCAATTCCATCCCATTTTTCAACAGTTGGCTTATACCACCAATAATCTAATATTGATGAATCAACATAGCCTTTCAACTCTTGATCTGGCCAAATGTGTAAACGGTCTATACACCCCAAATCCTCTGCCGCTGCTTCAATTGCTTCCCATTGTTTGAGAAAACAGGTTGCCCAAGCATCCTTTTCCATGATGGATTTAGTAAAGTTTAGTCCGGCTGCCAGCATTCGTTTTCCGTTAGTACCACGCGCATTGATCGGTTCCCAAAAAATAACTTCTGGATTAAGAAGTAGTAGGCTGTCTAAGTGTTTCTTAAAGTCATCCTTATCCATCATTGGGGGGGTAGGAGCTACAGCAACGTATAATCTACATCCAGCTTTAGAGCCTCTAAGCAGAGCTTGATATCGTTTAGAAGGAGGAGGAGCTTGTGGTTCAATCTGACAGCTTAGGTCATCATTTCCATACGGTAGACTCATCCCTACAGTCACATTTGGATTTGCAAGAATGTCTAGATCCGATGTCCAAAGGAGACCTCTAGTCAAAACTCTAACTCGTTTATTGTGTCTCAGCAGAGTTTGAATTGCTGCACGACTAACAGTAGCAGTCTGTTTATTCTGGTAAGGATCAGTTCCAGAACATAGGAGAACAACACCCCTTCCAGGACTAGTCTCATGCCAAGTTCTCTTTCGACTAAGAACTGCTTCTAGCTGTTCAGGTACATCCTCTCGTATAAAAAGATACTTTCCCCAATCCATTTGGGGATTGTCTACTCCTTTTTCTTGAAGTTGAGCTTGTCTTGCTCTTATAACAGGTGTTGAGGGAACGTAACAAAACGTGCATCCGTGAAGACAACCTGATGCTACATTAACCACATAGTCACATAACCCCTTCTTATTGAGTGCGCTTTGTTGCAGGGGATTAATGACTTTTTCAGTGCCTTTTAGGATACTCATAGTACATTTATATTAAAGTTTGGCAAATCCTGCAACAGAAGAGCCTTGTAAGGAAAGTCACTATGGGAGATCACGATACTTACTGGAAAGCAGACGGTAGCTATTTACCTCCTGTCAAGCCACACACAAAAGCAAAACACCAAATTTTAGCAGATTACGTCAAGAACTGGGTTGTGACGCTCTGTGGCAATAACATGGGCAAGAGAAAAACCATTACCTTGATTGATGGATTTTGCGGTGGTGGAATGTATGTTGACCCAGAGAACAATAATGAATTATGGAAGGGTTCACCTATTCGCATGATAGAAATGGTTGAGCGTGGACTAGAAATTGTTAAATATGAGAAAAGTAAATTTGATTATGATTTAAATGCAAAATTTATATTTATTGATAGCAAGCCAGAACATATAGATTGCTTAAAAATTCAGATGCAACATGCTGGACTTGAACATTACATTCACAATTCTGAAAAATGTGAATTCATTTGTGGAGAGTTTGAACCACTGGCTGAGCGTTTGGTTTCTGAGGTTAGTGTGAGAAAGGGGTCTTCATTTTTCTTTTTAGATCCTTTCGGGTATACCGATGTGACTATGGCAACTATTAGGAAAAGAGTTACCT
>JAIUYC010000375.1 GCA_020216575.1 Coleofasciculus sp. S288
AGTGCGGATGACTGGCACGGTGATGGATATTAATGATCGCAAGCTTGCAGAGGAGAGAATACTCAGAAGCGAAGAACGCTACCGCTCTCTCGTCACTGCCTCCTTCCAAATTGTTTGGACAACGGATGAATTTGGGAATGGCACTAGCCTATCAACTTCCTGGTTTGACCTCATCGGCAAGTCTTGGGACGAGTTTCAACCGTGGGGGTGGGCAGATTACCTGCATCCCGACGATCGCGATCGCACGATCCAAGCTTGGACGAATGCCGTGGTACGTCGCACGGCCTATGAAACCGAGTATCGTCTCCGAGCAAAGGACGGTAACTACCGAGATTTCTCGGTGCGGGGAGTTCCTGTACTCAACCCAAACGGCAGCATCCGCGAGTGGGTGGGGACTTGTAGTGACATCACCGATCGCAAACAAGCTGAAGTTGCCCTGCAAAAAGTCAATGAAGAACTAGAACTGAGAGTGCAACAGCGAACCGCCGAATTAAGCCAAGCCAACGAACTCTTGCATCGGGAACAGGAGGCGTTACGGGATAGTGAGGAGCGTTTTCGCAGTGCCTTTGACTATGCCTCGATTGGCATAGCACTCGTCGGACTGGATGGACGCTGGTTGCAAGTCAATTCCTCCCTGTGTGAAATTGTCGGCTACTCAGAGCAAGAATTAATGGCACTCACCTTTCAAGACATCACTCATCCCGATGACCTTCAAACCGATCTCAACTACGTGCAGCAACTCATTCGGGGCGAGATTAGTTCCTATGAGATGGAAAAGCGATACGTCCATAAACAGGGGCATGAGGTATGGGTACTTTTAAGCGTGTCGCTGGTACATGATCGCAACACTCAACCCCTGTATTTTATTGCTCAGATTCAGGATATCAGCGATGCCTATCGGCAAGCTACGCAACGCAAGCTGGCAGAAGAGGCGTTACGCAAAAGTGAGGAACGCTGGCAGTTGGCTATCCGAGGCAGCAATGATGGCATTTGGGACTGGAACGTTAGAACGAATGAAGTCTTTTTCTCATCCCGTTGGAAAGAAATGTTGGGGTTTGAAGACCATGAAATTTCTAACCACCTTGATGAATGGGCTAAACGGGTACATCCCGATGATTTGGGGTGGGTAACCCAAGTCATTCAAGATCACTTTGCCAAAAAAACGCCGTTCTACGTCTCGGAACATCGAGTGTTATGCAAAGACGGCATCTACAAGTGGATTTTGGATCGAGGGCAGGCGCTGTGGGACGAGGCAGGCAACGTTGTGCGGATGGCAGGTTCCCATACAGACATCACAGAGCGCAAACAGATACAAGAAGCACTGCAACGGAGTGAATCAACTCTCCGCAGCTTCTTTGACAGCGCCCCAATGATGATGGGCATTGTGAAATTGCTGGATGATGACATCCTGCACATTTCTGATAACGCAGCCACAGCGAAATTGTTTGGACTCACACCCGAAACGATGCAGAACAAAAGAGCAAGCGAGATGGGCGTACCCCAAGCGTTTTTACGGATGTGGATCGAGCGCTACCGTGAGGCAGAACGCACTCAATCGCCAGTTCGCTTCGAGTATATTCACGAGAGTGACCAAGGTCAACGATGGTTATCAGCTACAGTATCTTCAATTGCACTCAGTCCTAGGAAGCGTCAGAGATTCTCGTATGTAGTTGAAGATATTAGCGATCGCAAGTTTGCCGAAGAAGAACGCGCTAAGTTAATCAATATCCTCGAAGCCGCTTCGGACTTCGTCGCGAGTGCCAGTGTTAACCAGCAAGTGCGCTACTTAAACAGCGCTGCCCGAAAGCTGTTTGGCTTTAGTCAAGATGCGGATTTGACTAACTTTTCTATTTCCGATGCTCACCCTAATTGGGCATTAGAGATTGTCCAAAACCAGGGCATTCCAGCCGCCGTCAACGATGGGGTTTGGTTGGGTGAAAACGCTTTTCTGAATCACGATGGACGAGAAATTCCGATTTCACAACTGATTATCGCTCACAAAGGGGCAGACGGCAGAGTTAAACACTTCTCCACGATTGCTCGTGACATTGCCCAACAAAAACAAGTCGAGGCAACCCTGCGAGAAGCTGAACGACGCTGGCGTTCCCTATTAGAGAACGTACACTTGCTAGTTGTGGGACTCGATATCACGGGTAAGGTTGAGTTTGCCAATGCCTTCTTCCTGGAAGTTACAGGGTACACCCAGGCAGAAGTCCTGGGCAAAAACTGGTTTGAAACGTTCCTCCCGTTGCAAGAGCAACAGCAGGTACACACAGCTTTCCAAGAAATACTAGAACACGAATTTCATCCCCACTACACGAACACCATTCTCACCAAATCTGGCGAAGAACGAATTATTGCCTGGAATAACACGCTGCTACAGAATTTGCAAGGCGAGGTCATTGGCACCATGAGTATCGGAGAAGACATCACCGAACGTCATGCTATAGAAAAGATGAAGAACGAATTTGTCTCCATCGTCAGCCACGAACTGCGGACACCTCTCACCTCGATTCGGGGTTCCCTGGGGATGCTAGCCACAGGTGCGCTTAACAGCCACCCCGAACGGATGCGGCGCATGATTGAGATTGCCGCAATTGACACTGAGCGTCTGGTGCGTCTGGTGAATGATATTCTCGATCTGGAGCGACTGGACTCGGGCAGAGTGACTCTAGTTAAGGAATGCTGTGATGCAGCAGCTTTGATGGTACAGGCGGCCGAGGCGATGCGAAGTCTAGCCGAAAAAGACAACATTACACTATCCGTTTCCCCTTTATCCACCCTGGTATGGGCATCCCCCGACCACATTATCCAAACGCTCACGAATCTGTTGAGTAACGCGATTAAATTTTCTCCTGCCAACAGTACAATTACTCTGAAAACTGAACATCAAGGCGATCGCGTCTTGTTCCAAGTCAAAGACCAAGGGCGAGGTATTCCGGCAGACAAGCTAGACACCATTTTTGGACGGTTCCAGCAAGTTGACGCCTCCGACTCCCGCTCTAAGGGAGGGACTGGTCTAGGTCTGGCTATCTGCCACAGTATTATTACGCAACACGGTGGGCGAATCTGGGTTGAGAGCGTTTTGGGTGAGGGGAGTACTTTCTACTTCACGTTACCCGTTTCACCAGAGCCGGCATAAGGCTTTGATCTGAGACTTGCACCATTCTCACCGCTATAAATTCGGTAATTAGAATTGGTTTGGTAGGGGCGGGTTTAGAGATTAAATCAGTGGACAAACAGATAACCTCCGTACAAAACCCGCCCGGATAATTTATTTTTTGGAAGCCCCTTAACTGAGATCTTGCACCAGTCGCAATAACCCGCCAGGGGTTTACACCCCTGGCTCACAGCTCGCATTCGTCTAAAGACGACTGGATAAGAGTTTTAGTCCACAAAGCGTGGACTTGAGCTATTAATCGTCGAGACTCAAACACTCGTCGTCGAGTATCAGAACCTTGGGAATGAGTAGCTGAGCCTCGCATTGAGAGCAAATCTTCATAAGTTTTTCATTTTCTTTCTTTAATCTTGAAGTCTGCACGATGAAGCCCATATTCGGGAAGTGGTTCGCGACTTTGTTTTTCAGGAGAACTTATTATTACCCTTTTCTGGGTCTAATTGTAACACCATGAGTTATCAGCCTAATTCAACCACACCTCAGCTACCTTCAAGCAATTCCTTAAGATATCAATCCCCTATTTTAGACAAGCTTCAACGGATAACTCGCCGCCTCAGTATTGGTACCAAGATTAGCTGTGGGTATGCTCTTGCCCTGAGTGTTGCCGTTGTGGGAACCACTGCCGGAATTCTAATTGGGGACTACTACCAGCAACAGGCTGATAAATTAGAACAAGACGCGCTGGAGGAAATAACTCTTGGAAATCGCTTGCAAAATAGCCTTTACCACGCGAGGGTACACAAACAACAGTTAATTTTTTTGTTGGAGAAGCCGGAACTTTTGCAGGAAGAGTCCTCCGAATTTCTTAAGTATGCTGCCGAACTCGAAAGGCTATGGTCTGAATTCAAGTCCACTGAAGGGAGTACAAAAAACGCTCAAGTCGAAGAGTTACCAGGTGAGGTTGAGAGGGCAAGATACATTCTGCAAACCTATGACAGCTCCCTAGAAGCTTACTTGCAGCAAACTAGGCAACTCCTGAAGCAAATTGAGCCGTATGATTTGGCTCCAGAGAAGGTTGAGGCGACACAAAAACTTCTTTTGAATTTCCATAACAGTCCTCTGCCCTTTACGATCCATCACCTCTCAGAAGATCTAAATGATTTTATTAAGTTCGCTTACATCGAGTACGAGCAAGCAGAGCGTCAGAGTATTGCTGCACAGACGTTTCGAGTTCAGATCATTACCGGGAGTATACTCTTGTCAGTTGGGCTGGCGACGCTTCTGGCTCTCTACACTGGTCGGGCGATCGCTCAACCGATTCAAGCTGTCACTGCTGTTGCCCAGCAAGTGACTCAAGACAATAATTTTGAACGACAAGCGCCTGTGACGACAGAAGACGAAGTTGGGGTGTTAGCTGTTTCCCTCAACACTCTCATTCAACGAGTAGCAGAGTACACTCAAGAACTGGAGCTAGCTAGCCAAATATTGGAAAAACGGGTAGAGAGGCGCACTCAAGAACTGTTGCAAAAGAATCAGCAACTTTTGCAAGCCTACGAGGAACTGAACCAAACCCTAGATAATCTCCGGCAAACTCAAGCTCAACTGATTCAGACGGAAAAGATGTCTAGCCTGGGTCATCTGGTAGCGGGTATTGCTCATGAAATCAACAACCCCATTAACTTTATTTCCAATAACCTTCAGTATGCCAACAACCATACTCAACACTTACTGGAATTAGTGCGCCTCTACCAACAAGAGTACCCCAACCCAACTCCTGTGATCACGGCTTGTACTGAAGCGATTGAGCTTGACTTCCTCGTTGAGGATCTACCTGAAATGCTGTCCTCAATGAA
This sequence comes from Coleofasciculus sp. S288, assembly GCA_020216575.1. Taxonomy (GTDB): domain Bacteria; phylum Cyanobacteriota; class Cyanobacteriia; order Cyanobacteriales; family Coleofasciculaceae; genus JAIUYC01. The sequence goes on from JAIUYC010000375.1 coordinate 4,972, forward strand.
AATGGGTACTGAGCGCATTTCTCAGCTTGTCCTATCTCTACGAAACTTCTATCGCCTGGATGGAGAAGAGATGAAATTCGTTAATCTCCATGAAGGAATCGACAACACCCTGTTGATTCTCAATCATCAGCTCAAAGACAAAATTGAAGTCATCAAGCACTATGGAGATTTGCCCTTAATTGAGTGCTATCCAGCGCAACTGAATCAGGTATTTATGAATGTCCTCCAAAATGCCATTGATGCCCTACAGGTTGAAGCCTCCCGACCCAATCAGCAAATCGTGATTAAGACAGAAACGGTTGCCCCCAATCAAATTCAAGTCCGAATCCAGGATAATGGTATTGGGATGCCATCAAAGATAAAAGACAAGATTTTTGACCCCTTTTTCACAACGAAAGAGGTAGGTAAGG
>JAIUYC010000376.1 GCA_020216575.1 Coleofasciculus sp. S288
GGAGATTGGCGCACAATCGCATCCAATTCTTGGGGTACATGGGGCAGGGGGTTGAAATCAGCGACAGCATCGGAGAGTCCTGCTGCTAATACTGAAGTATTGTCGGTTCCGGGCGGCAAGCGATCGCCCATTTGGGTCAAATTGGCTGAGATGATGGTGGAGATGTTGTAATTCTCAATCAGGTAGTTTTCCCCATCAAACACAGCACTCATCGGAATGTAGCGAGTGACGCGATCGAGGGAAAAGACGAGGTTTTGTATTTCGTTTTCCTTGAGTTCCTTTTGCAAGGATTCGGGAATTAGCCAGTCATAGAGTTGTTTTCCCGTTGCCTTCACTTCCGCAATATCAGACGTTGGATTTTGCAGGAGTTGGCGAAATTTCACGACAGTTTCACTCAGTTGCTTGAGTCCGACTTGAGGAACTTCGATACTCTTGGTGATGCCGCCTTGTGCTGCCCATAAAATCCAGAGTTTGTCTTCCAGCACCAAGGGATAAACTAGGACAGTTCCGGGTTGGGCGGAGACTATCTCTTGAGCATTGCCTCCTAAGGTGTTGGGGTCGAGGAAGGCTTGATCGTTAGCACGACGAGAGCGAATTTCTTGTTCTAGCGATCGCACGTTCTCCTCAAATTCCTTGGCAACCACCTCACGCTGATCTAAAAGTCGGCTTTTTTCCTCACATTGCGTTTCCTGGCATTCCTCAATCTTTTGTCCAAGCGCAATCAGAGTGCCGTGAATTTTCAGGATTTCTGCTTCGGTCGGGTTTGTCGCAATACCAGAGATTTCACTTCCAGCGCGAGTATCTCTAGTGAAGTCGCGTAACTCCTGCACTTTCAGAAGTTCTAATACCTGTTGTGCTTCCAAGATGCGTCCTTGAGAGAGCAACAAATCTGCCAAAGAGCGGTAGGTGTCAGCAACAGTTTCAGTGTACGCCTTTTGTTCTTCAAGGGTTAGTGTATTTAAGTTTTGCCGGATTGCTTCAGTGATGTTGACAGCTTGTTTGTAGAAGACGATAGCAAGTTCTGGTTGGTTTTGTTTCTCTAGTAAAGCACCAATGTTGCTGAGAGTAGTTCTTTCTCCTGGGCGATCATTAAGTTCTCTGAAAAGCACTAGCGCTTTTCGGTAAGCGTCCATAGCTTGAGTGTAGTTCCCTACTTTAACGTGAACTAAACCAATATTGTTGAAAATAAATCCATTAGCACCCGGATCGCCAAGAAGACCTTTATCACCCCAACGGGTATTATAATCTAGAGCTTTTTGATATGAATCTAAGGCTTGCTCATACTGACCCATTTCAAAATAAACTTCTCCACGATTGTTGAGAATGTTATGTCCATCCCAAACGAACCTCTCAGTTACTAAAGTGGCGTCTAATGCTTGCTGAAAGAACTGTAAAGCTCGTTCATAATTCCTTTGTTTTTTGTAAATCAATCCTATTTGATTGAGGGCAAAATGTTTTAAATCAGCAGAACCTTGAGCAGCCTCATTTTCTAGAACGACTAAGGACTGCTGAAGAGAATTCAAGGCTTTATCATATTGTGCCAAGTCGCTGTATACCAATCCGATATCGATTAATAAAAAAGCTTCTAAGTGTTGCTCAATAAGCTGCCTTGCATTTGTCAAAGCTTGTTGATAAAAATTGAGTGCGTGTTGGTACTGACCTAAATTTCGAGAAGCCCAACCCATACTATGCAGATCGATGGTTTCGTGATAGCGATCGCCTAACTCTTGGTCTATGAATAAATTTAGTTGACTGATCTCTAAAATATCTTGCCAAGAAAGAGTTCTCTCATGAAAACGCTCTACTCTTGTTTCTTGTGAATAGAATCCAGCTTGAATTCTCCAGTTATTTTGCAGATAACCGAGCATCACATCAAGGATGAAACGCTCACCCTCTTGCTCTCCATTTTTCCTAAAACTTTCCAGCTTTGGGCGAAATAAATCTTCTACTTGGCGATACTGGCCAGCTTTAAAGTAAGTATTGCCTATATACCCAATAGTCTCAGCTTCTCTAAAGTGATCGCCAATCTCTTCATAAAGAACTAAAGCTCTCTGATGCCACTCCAAGGCTTTTGGATAGTCTTTTAAACAAAGGTAGATTAATCCAATTTTATTGATGATTTCCGCTTCACCAGAGCGATTGCCAGTGTTTTGATGAATGAATAGCTGCTGCTGGAGTTGTTGCAAGCTTTCTTTTAAATTCTCTTTCCCTAAATTTCTTGTAAATCCTTCTGCTTGGTTAGGGTTACATTCTTCAGAAACTGCTGGGAGACTATCGAGACTGCCAGCAATTAGAAATTGCGGAGAACTCTCCGTAGATAATAGTCGTCTATCAGCCTCTGAGTCTTGAGCTGATTTTGCTGCCATTGCACCTGAGATGCCTAAAATCTTTCCTGGCGGTTGTAGGGGAGAAGTTAGCGACAGCAGCAGCGTTACCGTAATGAGACTGAGATGCTTAGGACGCGATCGCATTGCAAAAACCCTCCATCAGCTTGCTCAGTTACCAATATCTCTCAGCTATAGGAAGGATATGCAACAAATTTTGTTAATGCTTGAGCAACGTTATTTGGTAGGGGCATGGCATGCCATGCCCCTACCATTGATGCTTGAGAGACTTTCTTTGCGTAAGTCCTGACCTCATTATCGAGTCTTTGATACTCGCCGTTGAGTCTTTGATACTCGCCGTTGAGTCTTTGATACTCGTCGCTGAGTCTTTGATACTCGTCGCTGAGTCTTTGATACTCGTCGTTGAGTCTTTGATACTCGTGGGCAAGTATTAAAACTTCTCCAGTGAGTCTTCAATCCTCGCGAGTAAGTCCTAGAACTTCTCCAGCAAGTTCTGGAACCTCGCAAACCAACTGTCGATTGCCGGAGACTAAAAACGCGATCGCATTTACTTGATTTAAAACCGAACAGGAGAAACGCGATCGCGCTCCCTTAACACGTCCTCACTTGCGGACTGCGACTTTCCTCCAAAGCCGATGAACAAAACCAGATTTCCCAATTAATTCCGGATAAACAGGAATCCAAGGCATGCTTTCCTTGCTGAATCGCACGGCTAGCGTCCTGATTAACGAAAAGATTGCAGGGCGATAAATATCTTCTTTCGGCAGTTGAAGCAGTTGTTCGAGCGTTTCAACAGTGCCAATCCGACTCAGAGCGATCGCAGCCTGCTCCCTGACGAACCAATCGCGATCGCGTAGTGCTCTCATTAACGCCCTCAGGGCTTTGGGGTTGCCAATCTGACCCAACGCTACCGCTGCTGCCCCTCTCACGTCGCTGTCTACATCTTGGAGCGCAGGGATTAATGCCTCCAGTGCTTGGGAACCACTAATTTGCCCCAACGCCTCTACCGCATATTTTCTCACAGCACTGTCCGCATCTTGAAGCATCGGGAGTAACACCTCTAGCACTTGGGCGTTGCCAATTCGACCCAACGCTTTTACCGCTTCCGTTCTGACATGAGTGTCCTCATCCTGGAGTGCTGAGATTAATGCAGGTAGCATTTGGCAACTGCCCATCCAACCCAAGGCTTCTGCCGCTTCCCGCCTGACAACACTGTCCGCATCTTGAAGGGCTGGAATTAATGCCTCCACTGCTTCTTGAATACTGCCAATCCGCCCCAAAACGGCTGTTGCTTCTTCTCTAAGGTGGCTATCTTCGTGGTTGAGCGCTTCGAGCAAGGCTGTCACAACTGGGGGAGTGCAAATCCGACAGGCCCCCGTTGCTTCCCAGCGGATGAAGTTGTCTTCGTGGTTGAGAACTTTGGCTAATCCTTCCAGTGCTTGAGGAGTGCCAATCTGTGCCAGAGCCAGTGCTGCCTCTCGCCTAACATAACAGTCTTCATCGTGGAGTGCTGCAACTAACGCTTCTATTGCTTGAGAATCCCCCATCCCACCTAGGGCTGCTGCCGCTTCTCCTCTAACGATGCTGTCCTTGTCGTGAAGCGCTGAAATTAAGGCTTTTACTGCTTGAGGATCACCAGTCCAACCCAAAGCAGCCGCCGCTTCTCCTCGAATATACCAAGGTCTTTGGTTGAGAGCCTTAGTTAAGGTTTCCACGGCTTGAGGACTGCCAATCTGACCCAAGGCGGCTATCAATGCAGCGATAAAATCCTTTCGAGTGTAGGAGTGCTTTTCGTTCAGCTCGTTCTGCAACCGCTGTAGCATTTGAGAATTGGCTTGACTCAGTGCAACCACGGTTGATTCGATGAAGCCAACGAAGGGATAAGTGTGCCACAACCGATAAATTTTTTCGAGGATTTCTGCAATTAAGGGATGAGAATTTTCTTCACATTCAGCGATGCAGCGACCAGCTAATAACAACAGTGTTGAGAAAATATCATCCTTTTCCTGAGTAATCACTTCCAGCAAGGGAACTGGATGTTCCATCAATCCTGCCAGCAAACTCAAGGATTGATGCCAGTCAAAGTCCCAGAAATGGTTTCTTGCTGAAGCAATCCCCTCGTTGAAATTTTCTGCGATCGCACGTTTCAAATACGAAGCCGTCAAGTAATCTTGGGTCATGCGGTGGATAAACACGTACTTGTCGCCTTCGTGGGTCAATTTATGGATAATTCCACCATCCTCGGATAGTTCCGCAAGTAAAGCTTCGGGGACAGCGCTTTTAATCTCGATTGGGACGCGATCGCTGTTCAGGTATTCTCCTATCTTGCAAACCAGTTCCTCAGCGGAAAAAATATCTTTACTTTCTTCGCTAAACCGGTAAGCGATTTCCTCCAACAATCGAATTTTTGCCTCAATCTTTCCAGCTAACTGAGGTTGCCCGTTCAAACAACCTTTGCTCAGCAAATACGTCACAGTTTTTTCATAAATCTGGCAGCGCCGTGCAGGCAGCGTCAGTTTTTTCGCTTGATACAGGCTGCAAAGTAAATATAAAAGACGTGGATTCTGAGCCAATCTGCGAATTTGAGGGCTATTCCGCAGTTCTTGGAGAAGACTCGATGCTGAAATTGAATCGTCAGAGATGGAACCCGCCGCCTTCTCGAACCAGGTTTCAACAAATTGTTCCGTTTGCTGGTAGCTAAAGGGTATGATTTCCACTTCTTTAGCACCATCTAAGAAAGCCCCGCCATACCCGACTATTCTCGACGTACAGATGATAGAGCCAGGATAAATCCGGGCAAATCGGTTAATTCTATCGGATAAATGATTTCGATTTGCCTTAGGCACTTCATCTAAAGCATTTAAAAGCAGGAGACACTTGCCGCTGCTTAATTTATCCTTTAACAGAGCGTTGATACCAGCCCAGGTTTTGGGATAGTCTCGCTGAATCAGTTTTGGAATAGTATCGACGAGTTCTGTGGATTGTTCATCCAAATCCGCAAGTCTCATAAATAGTGGA
>JAIUYC010000377.1 GCA_020216575.1 Coleofasciculus sp. S288
CCCTAAATCCCCCTTAAAAAGGGGGACTTTCAAGAGATTTTCGATTTTCCTCCCGTGATGTTAATGGCAAAGCCTCTTGCAGGCTTCCCCTTTTTTAAGGGGAAAAGGCTTATCCATATTTTTTTATAAATTAACAAGACTTACGCAGAGGCATTAGATATGGAGTATATACTCAGCCTATAATTTATGGCATTATTGCTTTACTAAATCTTGCGGTTGTAAGGAAACTTAAACAAAAACTATCTAAAAAAGAAGTCCTGAACTTTTCTGAGTTTTTCTGAATTGACAAGATTAGCTTTTACAGAGTTAGATAAAGAGAGTTGAAAAAAAACAACTATCTACTCCAAATACTGAGGTAAAAAAAATGAGTGTTGAATCTTTACAAGAGTTTGTTTCAAGGGTAGAAGGAGATTCATCTCTACAGCAGGAACTTGAGACTGCTGTGGCAGGGAAAGACGGTTTAGCTGCAAGCCAAGCCGTATCTGAATTGGGAGCTAAGCATGGTTATTCCTTCACCGCAGAAGAAGCAGAAGTAGGGCGCAAAGCTGTGTTAGCAGAAGAATCAGGTGAGCTGAGTGAAGGTGAGTTAGAGTCTGTCGCTGGTGGCTTCTTCAGCATTGGTGGTGGATTCCAGGTCAGCACTCCATTCTTCCGAGCTGGTGGTTCTGCAAACGTCGGGGGCTGGTAATTTAAGTAGCGATTCGCTGCTTAGTTTAAGCTAGCAGAAAAATTTACTCGCCTCCATCAAATTAGGTTTAAAACAGGGTGTAGGCGAGTTTATTTTAATGGGACCATCTCGTTTTTGCATAAAGAGAAAACCCCACCCTAGCCCTCCCCTTATTAAGGGGAGGGAATAAAAATGATTTTCCCCCTTGATAAGGGGGTAAAAAATGTGAATTGACAAATTCGGGATGCTCTCATTTTAAGGCGTAGTGATAGAACGGGTAAAAGGAGTGAAGAGTGAATTCAACCGTCTACTTCTTCCATAACTTTAGTCAAAGATATTGATGGATGTACTAAATGCTTGGCAAGATATTCTGGGTTCAGAAAATGTCTTAACAGACGCAGTAGCCCTCCAAGCCGCTAAAACGGCAACGTTTGCCACAACACAGCGAGTTCTCGCTGTGATTCGACCGGATAATCTTCAAGACGTTCAAGCCTGCGTCAGAATTGCTAATCAATACAAAACCCCTATTTATCCCGTCAGTTGTGGTAAAAATTGGGGTCTAGGTTCCCGAGTACCCGTCCAAGATAATTGCGTAATTTTAGAATTAAACCGACTCAACCGAATTGTAGACTATAACGAAAAGCTTGCTTATATTACCGTAGAACCTGGCGTTACCTTTCGTCAAGTTTATGAATACCTGCGCGAGCAAAAGTCAAATTTATTCATATCCGTAATAGGCGGTTCTCCCAACTCCAGCGTCGTAGGAAATACCCTAGAAAGAGGGGATGGCATTGGTCCTTATGGAGATAGGCTCACCTATGTTTGTGGGTTTGAGGTCGTCTTGCCTACAGGGGAATGCATTCATACAGGATTTGGTCGTTTCGCTAACGCCCAAACCACTTCGGTTAGTCGTTGGGGAGTCGGTCCCTATCTGGATGGTATCTTCACTCAATCTAACCTAGGGATAGTCACCAAATTGACCATGTGGCTCATGCCTATCCCCAAATATTTCCAGACGTTCACCTGCGTTATTCAAGATGGCTCTCGTCTTGCCAACGTAGTCGATACCGTTCAAAGGCTGGTTTTGCAGGAAACGTTAAAGAGTAACAGTTTTAGCTTTTGGAATTGCTACAAATTCTTAGCCAGACAGGGGCAATATCCTTGGAAAGTCATGGCTGGAAAGACTCCTCTATCTTTAAAAGACTTGAAAGGGGTCGAACCGTGGTTGGGAAGTGGCGCTTTATACTCAGCTAGTCGAGAACAAGGTTTAGCGGAACGGCAGGTCATTGAAGAAGCTTTAAAAGGACAAGTCGAACAACTAATTTTTACAGATTCAGAGAGTTACAGTGGCTTATTCAACGAGAGTCTCTTTATCGGTGTCCCCAGCGACACAAATATTAAAAGCACGTATTGGAGAAAGAAAATTAAAATACCCTCATCGCTGAACCCGGATCGAGATAGGTGCGGTGTCTTCTGGCTTTGCCCAGTTTTCCCCTTTGATGGTCAGCTAATTGCAGAGATTGTGCCAGTCCTAGAGTCAATTATCAAATCCTATCAGTTCGAGCCGAATATTGCGATCAACTGCACCTCAGGCAGGAGCCTCCACATGTTTATTGCCCTGATGTACGATAGAGACGTGGAGGGAGAAGATCGACTGGCAATGGAGTGCTATGACAGCTTACTTCAACGATTGATCCAACAAGGGTATATTCCTTATCGCTTAGGCATTCAATCCATGAACGCCCTGCCAGCGGCGCAGGATGATTATGGGAAATTAATCAGAACTCTGAAGCAAGGACTCGATCCAAATAATATACTGGCTCCCGGTCGATACGATTTTAGAAGCGACTGGTCTGACTAAGCTGTCGTGAGTTTAAATCACATATTGTCTGTTCCCTATTCCCTTTCACCAATTCCTCATACCCTTTTAAATGCTGAACAGCTTAAGCTCAACCCTTTAAGACAGATACTCCCATGAAGAATGTAGTGTTAGATTGCGACAAGAACATAACCTGTATTGCTGCGCATAACGATGCTTTCCAAATCGAAAATCTGTTTCCACTGGAACTCTTTACAAACCTTGTGCAAAAGGCAGACGATTGTACAATTGAGTGTTCCTGCAAGATTGAAGGGGAAAAGCTTTATCCAGCCCGTTTTAACCTCTGGTTTCACAACAATAGGCGTGTGGAACAAATCAGTGCAGTACTCGACTTCTTCGGCACTGTGGAAGCGCAAGCTGGGGTGAAGTTTGATTATGAGCTGTTCCAGCAATTTTATGACGCTCGCTTTGACTGGAGCAAAGTAAAAAAGTTGATCACTGGGGTAGATCTGAGAGAAGAGCTGTCTGCTTCGCGGTTGAAAATCTGGTTTATTATTGAGAGCTACCCGGAAAAGCTGGAAACAGCAATTCGCCTGCATGGCGAAAGCGAAGATTTGCGATCGCTAATTGTTCATGATGAGTTGCTGCTGGGGTTTGATTTTTACCTGGATGGTCGCAGTGGCATCAAGGTGTATCCTGACATTAAGCAAGACGAATTTCAGCAAGCTGACGTGCAGCAAAGGTTGAAAAGAGCGTTGTCGCTGCCTGCTTTGCAGTTGCTAGAAACTTGCTGGTGGCTTCACGTTTCGTTTGCTAAAGAGGGTCAAGATAAGATTTTACATTACCACCCCTTCAATCCCAACCACTTTATCGAGCAATATTTGGGAAATGAAATGGCAGGCCAAATCCACAACCATTACCGAAAAAAACGAGTCCTCGATATGGTTATCTCACTACGAGAACGGGAATTGCTTGAGGGGTCAATTCAGAACTTGAACCTATACTATATGCAGTGACGGGAATTCTGGGCTCTACCCGGGTAAAATACCTGAACAAAACTGAGTTTTTCTGAGTAGACTTTTTAGTAGCTTGCGAGTAAAGTCAAGAATACTTGTTATTTTCGCCATCCGTCTGAGTCCTGCCACAGTCAGGACTTTAAACTCGGGACTCCCTTAGTGAATCCATTGCAAGAGCTTCCCCTAATCCCTGGATGCGATCGCCTTTTCCAAAAATCTTTACATTACATTATTTAAATCTTAACCAACCTGAAGTGAGTTAAATGCCGATAGTCTCTGTGGGAGGAATTTCAGTGGATAATACCATTTCGTTCGTTAAAGGCTCACAAATCAGCTCCTTAACAGCAAGCGATCAACTTGGCTACGCAATCCAGCCTTTCATTCAAGATATCTTAAATCTGGTTACCGAATCTCGCGATTTAGGAAAAGCGATTACCCAAGCTACCCAAAAACACGAGAAAGTTGTTGAACGGTTATTTGACTTTGAGCCGAGTAAAGTCGAAGAAACTTTTTCCTTAAAAAGCCAGTTTCTTTTTCCTCAAAAAAATCCTCTTCTAGCCCTTCAATACGGAAACAACCTCTACCCTCGGTTTCTGGGTAAAAATGGGACGGAAGTGATTCAAGACGAGTCAATTTTACCCGAAATCCAAAACCTTCTCTATCTCTGCGGGCGCTCAGATTTGACCTATAACCAAATCTGTCAACAAATCAGCGATCGTATGATTGAATTGTTGGACAAATTAGTCAAATGCAGCGTTGTTGAAGAGCAGCCACGCCCTGCCAGTGGAGTTCCCCCAGAAACTCCAGGCATTTTTCGCCTCCAACATGCAGCCCTGCTCTATAAAACCAAGACTACAGGAATTCTTGTAGATCCCCACCTCCATTCCAACTATGGCATTCCCAGATTAAGCAAGGACTTCTCTCGCGCTCAATTACAAGGACATGTCGATGCGATTTTAATTTCCCACAGCCACTACGATCACTGGCACTATCCCACCCTCATGCTATTTGATCGAGAAACTCCTATTTTTGTCCCCAAAGTTCCTAGAGCCTCTATCATGTGTGAGGATATGCAAACCCGAGTAGAAAGCTTAGGGTTCAAAAATGTTATTGCCGTTGACTGGTATGCTGATCCAGTGGTGGTTGGAGATGTTGAAATTAATGTCCTTCCATTTTACGGAGAGCAGCCTTTAGTTCCCGAATACAGCCAACCCAAACATCCGGAATTACGAAATTGGGGCAATACCTATCTGTTGCGTACAGAGTACTATAGCTCTTGGATTCTAATTGATTCTGGAAACGAACCCGAATTTTCGATGGTTCACGTAGCGGAAGCCGTTAAACAAAAGTTTGGCTCTGTCGATCAGGTGGTTAGTAATTTTCAACCTTTATCCTATAATTCTATTGGCATCGATTTATCAAGTTGGGGAATAGATATTATTGGCAATTTACTCAGTAATCCTCAAATTTTGTCAGTCACTAATCAAAGTAAAGGAGAATACATTAGCACCCTGGGGCCAAAAGGAGTAGCAGAAATTTGTGCGATTGTTGGGGCTAAATCGTGCTTGCCTTACGCAGATAGTTGGGCTTCCATTGGTGAACACAGCCTTCACGATCGCGTCTTGGTTCCAGACGTTGAATTGGAATTGAAAAAATTAGGATGCTCAACGACTGTCGTACCTTGGGCAATAGGGGACGGGTATGTAACAAATGGCAGCAATGGAGGTTCTAGACAAGTGCTTCTTAAAAGTGCGATCGGTTAATCCCGTTTCTAGATTAGAGTGCTGCTCGCATCGGCTCCAATTTATCCGAAAATTTCAAGAATCATTCAGTCGGGTTTATT
>JAIUYC010000378.1 GCA_020216575.1 Coleofasciculus sp. S288
AGGGCAGTTATCTATCTGGGACGCCTGTTACCAGACGCCTCTAGCGGCTCTTTTGAGCGGAACTGGTAAAAGACCAACCGTAGTTCCTTTACCTTGCTCCCAACCGGGGTTTACCGAGCCGCAACCTCACGGTTACGCTGGTGCGCTCTTACCGCACCTTTGCACCCTTACCCTTTTAAGTAACTAGTTATCAGTTACCAGTTGTTTGGTCTCTGAAAAGGGTCACTAAAAAAGGCGGTATGTTTCTGTGGCACTATCCTCACGGTCACCCGCACTGGGCGTTACCCAGCAAGTTTGGTCTTTCGGGAGCCCGGACTTTCCTCAGACTTGCTTAGCAGCAAGTCTGCAACCACCTGCGCCTACTCTCTCCTCATCCAGTGTAGTCGCTGTGAGGTGTTAAATGTCAGCTATTGTCTGCTCCGAATAACTTACTCAAACTTGGTTAAACCTAGCTTGATGTACTCTTCCCGCTTCTACCGAGGGAGTCGGCTCCAACAGTTCCCGGACGTAAATTCAGGTGAAGCCCACCTTACTCTTGAGACGATCAGGACTTACGCAAAGAAAGTCTCTAAACCGCTAGTTGTAGGGACTTTGGTATCGTGTCCCTCCCTCTGCTGTGGTAGTGGTTTGTCCCGTGAACTAAACCGCTAGTTGTAGGGACTTTGGTATCGTGTCCCTACCAGATGTAGCGTCTGTGCGTAAGTCCTGACGATGTAGCAAATTGGTTTGTTGTTTTCTGCCTTGGTTTTGGGCAATGCGCTTACTCTACACAGCTTACCCCCCTTCAACCTTCCGGTTTTGGCTTCATAGAAATGGCAAGAGCCTCTGGCCAACGCAGTTTTCTAGCCGTAAAATAACAGCGCAGAACACCATTACGTGTCGGGCCTTCTATATTCGTTGTCTTTATAGGTAATCGAAGGCTAAATTGGCTTCCTTCCTCAGGCTCAATCGCTTTTGCGAGTTCTTTGGGATTGATTAAGGGGTCGAGGAACGCTTCGTTACTTATGTCCTCATCAATACCTTGACCGGGGCGTATAATCGTCATTACTTGGGATTGAGGAGGTTCTTTCATCCCAGAAATGAGTCGGATTGCTCGCTCTGCAACCTGGTTAAAATTAATGATATAACACTGGTTCCAATCTATAGTAACAATTTCATCTCTAGACTTATTTTTAATAGCAGTCTTCAGTGTTTTTAAATCGTCGAGTCTATAATTATCTTTGAATTTAAAACTTACCTCAACTATATCTTGTAGGTTTTGATCTGCCAATTGCTGATTGATCGATTCATAATCAGCTCTAAATGTTACCAGATCTTTTAAAGATTGTAAGGCTTTGTAAATGACATAGCTAACACAGAGAAGATAAACTGTAAGAATCAATAAGTCACGACCGTACATTGCTGTAAAATCCTTTACAAAAGTTATATTGCTTAAACTTTAAAGATTTCTCGGAAATTCAGTTTGGAAATTTTTCATTAAATCCTTGCTCATGGTAAGTTCTTAAAAGACTAAAAATTTCAAAGAATTAATCCTTCTTGATTGAGGAAAACGTTTCAAACCAGCCCCGACGCCAAAAAAAATAAATTAAACCACCAGCGATCGCACTCATGAGGGCTAAACAGGCGGGGTAACCCCAGTACCAGTTCAGTTCGGGCATGTTCCAGGGCGATGCTTCTGTATTAAAGTTCATTCCGTATATCCCAGCAATGAAGGTTAACGGTATAAAAATTGACGAAATGACGGTTAGGGTTTTCATCACTTCATTCATTCTATTGCTGACCGAGGACAGATAGACATCGGTTAAGCCCGACGCTAATTCCCGATAGGTTTCTACGATATCCAGAAGTTGAACCACATGATCGTAACAGTCTCGCAGGTAGATGATGACATCCGGACTGATTAGATCGCTACCATCGCGAATCAGGATATTAATCGCATCCCGCTGAGGCCAAATGGCGCGACGCAGTGCGAGCAGTTCTCGTCGAAGTTGATAAATCTTTTCTAAGGTGCGGTGAGTTGGTTTGAGTACTACCTCATCTTCTAGTTCTTCAATTCGCTCCCCATAATTCTCCAGCACGGGGAAATAACCATCAATCACGGCATCTAAGAGGGCGTAGGCGAGATAATCGGCTCCTGCCTTACGAACGTTACCCTTATTCTGACGGATGCGATCGCGCACCGGTCCGAAGCAATCTCGCTGTGGTTCCTCCTGCACCGTCAGCAGATAATGTTTCCCTAAAATCAAACTCACTTGCTCGTTCCAGAATCCCTCGCCATTTGGTTTTGGTATCACCATTTGAGTAATAATCACCAACTGGTCTTCGTAGTCCTCCACTTTCGGGCGCTGGGGTACATTGACCACATCTTCCAGAAGCAGGGGATGTAAGTCAAAAACCTTACCGAGGCGCTTTAAGATGTCTTCGCTCCCTAAACCCAGCACATCTACCCAAGAAACAGACTCACTATCTAGGTAGGGAGTACAGTCTTCCGGTCTAGAAAGCTTGACCCGAGAGACGTTGGTTTCGTTGTAATCAATTAAGACAATTATTGAGGGTTGTGCACCCGGTTCAATGATCAGTGTCCCCGGTAAACTCTCGGGTTCATCGTAGAAGTAATCAAACAAATCTTCCTCTTCTTCAGGTTGTGCGGCTAACCCAGCATCCGGAAAATGTCGCTCTCTCATATGCCTCTACCTCACTGAATATCCTCTGCTTGACACGATTAACAAAAAAAATTCCGGCTCTACTGTTCTTGCTAGGCAAAACGCTATACTAGCCCCTCACCCCCGCTGCTTGCAGGGACAATGTGTGACACTGCCCACAGATGGCTTAAAATTTGAAACCGTAGTCTCGTGTTGTGCTGGGGATTGATCTACTCATTCTGGATACGGATTCATTCGAGAGGAACTCAATCTGAAGCCGAGACTGTTACAGAGACGAAATTAGCACAAGTTTTGTAATAAAAATGACCATTAAGCGGTTGATTTTGGTTGTACTGACGGTTTTTGCGATCGCCAAAGTCAGCCTTTCACTAGTAGAAAGCTGGAGTCAGCCTCAGATTCAAAGCCGCCTGGAACTTTATCAGACGAATTTGCTGCTCCACGCTACTGAGTGGCAGGGCAAAAGCACTGACCAGAGTTCGGATTTGACAGTTGCTCGTGACGCCTTACTCGGCACCGAGCCTCTCAAAACTGCTCAAAAACAGTATCAAGAAGCACGTCAGTCGGCATTGACCACCCAGTCAAAAATCATAGCAAGACTCCAAGAACTCTCCTCCGAAGAGGTGGCAATTACCCCAAATGTTGCCAAACCGCAACTGCAAGTTGAGCCTTTTTCTGGCTCTCCCGTCGCCAATCAACAGAGGCAGCAGTTGCAACAGTCCTTTTCTCAAGTGGAACAGCTGATTGATGAGCTAGATTTACGGCTTGGAATTCTCCAAGCTGAACAAGGAGAAACGGACGTGGCGATTAAAACCTGGACTAAGTTTACCCGTCAAGAGTCTCAAGAGCAGGAATCTGTCCCCGATCCGTCTTTGGTACAAACCGCGCAGGTGTTAATTGGGTTGTGGAGCAAGCCACCCCAACTACTACCGAATGCTGAGCCACAAATTCAAAAAACCTTGAACAGCTGGTTTCGTTATCAGGCTTTGACGCAGTTGTATCAATTGCAGCAACGCCAAGATGCCCTGTTGTCCCTGCAAGCCCGAGAACAAGAAATTGCCGAGCAATCGATTTTGAAGTTAGCCCTAATCGGTGCTATACCAGGAGTTGGGGGTTTGTTGGGGGTTGGGCTATTGGTGTTTTTAGTGGCTCAGTGGCTGCTTCAAGGCGAGCGCTCGCTTTTGGCAACGAACAACGATGAGGGTTGGGACACGCCGTGGGATTGGGAAATTATTTGGCAAGTCCTGATCTTTGGCTTTTTCTTCATCGGCCAACTGCTGCTGCCCCTATTATTTGGCCGGTTGGGGATAAATCCGGTTGGGTTCAGCGTCAGGCAGAAGGCGTTCTATGTCCTGTTGAGCTACCTGTTGATGGCATCTGGAGGCTTGTTAGTTCTCTACTTTTCCATCAAACCCTTTTTGCCCATATCCGAGGATTGGTTTCGCTTGAAGTTCCGCAGCAACTGGGTGGCTTGGGGGCTGGGAGGGTATTTGGTGGCGCTGCCTTTGGTGATTGTGGTATCGCTGATTAACCAGAAGCTGTGGCAGGGACAAGGAGGCAGTAACCCAATTCTCCCCTTGGCTTTGGAGGGGCGGGATAGCGTTGCCCTGCTGATATTTTTCCTGACAGCCTGCGTAGCTGCCCCAGTGTTTGAAGAGATCATTTTCCGGGGGTTCTTGTTACCATCTCTGACTCGTTACGTGCCAGTTTGGGGAGCAATTGTTGCTAGTAGCCTGTTGTTTGCGATCGCTCACCTCAGCTTGTCCGAAGTGCTACCCCTAGCAACGCTCGGTATGGTTTTGGGAGTGGTATATACGCGATCACGCAATCTCCTCTCCTCCATGCTCCTCCACAGCCTATGGAATAGCGGTACTCTATTGAGTCTGTTCATACTGGGCAGTGGATCGAATTGAGCAGATTAGCATTGCTCAATAGTGCTAACTCCCGAAAACCTTCTCTATACCATTGCCAGTCAACGTTGATTGAGATCTCAGTCTCTTGTCAATCTACAAAAGATCACAAAAGCTAAGTGATCAATCTGCCTAGCTGGCAGTGGCAAGAGAGGTAGGTTTACATATAACGTCCTCTTGGACGACGAGCGTTAACCCACGGGCGAGAAGTCTGTGGGTTTTCTTTCCCAGTGATAGTAACACTGGATACTAAACCCCAGCAACCGTATGCTTGAGTGCTTGCATATCCTTAACTTGAAAATAGCAGGGGGAGCACAGGGATCTCCCGGGGTAGGGGGAGGCATTTTCGTTCTTTAGAATTGGCTCATTCAAGGAAAAGAAAGCGGAGGCAGACAAAGATTGTGGCTCCCAAACCTGCTGCAACAGGGATGGTAACAAGCCACGCTAAAGCAATCGATTGAAGCGTTTGGAAGCGGACATTCCGCCAGTTCTGAGTGAGTCCGATGCCGACGACAGCACCCACGAGAGCATGAGAGGTAGAAACGGGTAACCCTAAGCGAGAGGCAAGCAAGACAGTCGTCGCCGTGGCGAGTTCGGCACAGAATCCACTACTGGGTTGGAGCGGAATAATATTTTCCCCGATCGTCGCGATTACCGCTTTGCCCCAAACGGCTAAACCTGCAACAATGCCTCCCCCGCCGAGGAGGAGAATCCACAGGGGAATGCTAAAGCCAGCTAGGGGGACGGAACCCGTGCGGATGATATAAGCAATTG
>JAIUYC010000379.1 GCA_020216575.1 Coleofasciculus sp. S288
TACGAATACAAACCGATCGCGCTTTAGCCAGTCGTCGATGACGTCAAACCATCCTCTACTACTGGGTGCGCGTCCGACTGCTATGGTCATGGTTTCAAATCCTCTTACATTAATGATTTGCAAGGATTCCAATGTTGACACTTCCACAGCTACAAGTGTGGAAACCCTTAGAGTTCAGCCAGTTGACTGACTTCGCTCTGGTGAGAGGTGTCGGACACTTTTGTTCCACAAGCTAAATTATCTAGCTTGAGGTTACTTAACGTTTCTTAAAGTATCGCACATTTTCCGCTGTTGCCCCGATCCCGTTTAAGGAAACCAAGGCTTTCAGCACTTACATACAATATTAATAAATAACAGAAATTTTACAAATTTACACATAGTTCCTCAGAATTTTTCTAACTCAGAGGAGCTAAGAGTGTAAGGGACTAGGGGCTAGGAGATCAGTAGAGTTAGAGTCAGATTGTTCCTTAGCAACTTTAAAGAGATGACGGGAGGCTGAGGGCTAGTAAATTTAGTTACGCTATTACCAATAACTTGAATTGAGAACTTGCCCCTGGGTCTCCAGCCCCTAGTCCCTAGTTCCTCAAACGAGTTATTATTCGATTGAATTTTGATACTGAGTGGGCAGGAGCGTTTCATGACAGCACCGACAACCCAACGAGAGAGCCGCGTCATTCATCAGCCAGTTTTAGGCTCTCGCCGCTTCAGCAATTACTGGTGGGCGATAGTTGTATCCTTGGGAGGAACAGGTTTTTTATTGGCAGGACTTTCTAGTTATCTTAAAGTCAATCTTCTTCCCTTTGGAGATGCAACTGGACTGCTGTTTATCCCACAAGGGGTGGCAATGGGGTTCTATGGAGTTGCAGGACTACTGTTGGGCTTTTACTTGTGGCTGGTCATTCTTTGGGATGTGGGGGGCGGCTACAATGAGTTCAACAAAGAGACGGGGATGGTTAAAATTTTTCGGTGGGGTTTTCCCGGCAAGAACCGACGGATTGAATTCGGCTGCCGCTTACAGGATGTTCAGTCGATTCGAGTGGAAATTAAAGAAGGACTTAATCCTCGTCGCGCCCTCTATCTTCGAGTTAAAGAGCGTCGGGAAGTTCCTCTAACTCGCGTGGGGCAACCCCTATCCCTGTCAGAACTGGAAAATCAAGGAGCCGAACTCGCTCGTTTCGTGGGAGTTCCTCTTGAAGGCTTGTAGTTCATTACGGTTGAGCAGGTGCATATCTGCTTAATATGATTCAGTAGCCAAGGCTACAAGAACGGTGATTTAGATATGCAGATAAAAATCCGGCGCTGGTTATCAATAACGTTGGTTGTTGTGGCTCTAGTTCTAGGAGCATGTGGTACAGAGCAAGTGGCTTCCCTAGACTCTAGTGGCTCTTCAACCACTGAAACGACCTCTACTCCCGCAGTTGTTAGTCCTAGTCCTCAAATGAGTAACTTACCAAGATTAGATGGAAAAGCAACGGTGGTGCTTGAAGTGAAAGGCTCACCGATAACCATCGAAGTTAATGGCACAGATGCCCCGATTACGGCAGGAAATTTCGTTGACTTGGTTCAGCAGGGCGTCTACGACGGATTGGTATTTCACCGAGTTGTCCGAGAGCCACAGCCCTTCGTGGTTCAAGGGGGTGACCCTCAAGGGAAAGACCCAAACTTTCCAGCTGAAGCTCTGGGAACGGGTAGTTTTGTCGATCCGGAGACTTCTCAATCTCGTTACATTCCCTTGGAAATTAAGCCTCAGGGCGCGAAAGAACCTATCTACAGCAAAACGTTTGATAAGGCAGGCATTACTACCCCTCCAGCGTTACGGCATACGCGCGGTGCTGTCGCAATGGCTCGCTCGTCGCCACCCGACTCGGCTTCTTCACAGTTTTATATGGCTTTAGCAGACCTGCCATTTTTAGATGGTAACTATGCTGTCTTTGGCTATGTCACTGAAGGCATGAACGTTGTGGACAAGATTCAGCAAGGCGATCGCATTGAGTCTGCTGAGGTGACTCAAGGCATCGAAAACCTCAAAAAATAGCAGGCTTGTTTGAAACCTATCCGGGACTAAAGTCTTAAGGATTTTCGGCTAGGGTTCAGTAGTACCCCGGTTAAAGTAGTAGGTTTTAGGTGGCGAGGCGGTAGGGAAAGTCGGCGAGATCAGGGGGTCACGCTCTGCTCCTTGCGCCCTAATCTTTCCAAGTTTTGGTTTAACTTTTTCCCTAAAACCTACCACCTACGGTCTAACACCTTAACAAGCAATCAGTGGATGTAGTTGTTACTGGCATCGGTCTCGTCTCCGCTCTAGGTAGGCTGGAGGCTAGCTGGCAAAATCTCCTCAACGGTAAATCCGCTATCCAACAGCATCAACCCTTTCCAGATTTACCCTCCCAACCCCTGGCACTGATTGGTCAAGCTCCAACATTCTTGGAAAAACTCACCCAGCAAGTTGTAGCAGATGCCCTAGAAGATGCCAATCTGGTGATGCCATTGCCTGACTGCGGTGTGGTCATTGGGTCAAGTCGAGGCGTTCAAGCGTCGTGGGAGCAATTGGCGAGGGAGCTGGCAATTGAGGGCTGGAGAGAGCGGGAGAGCGGGAGAGCAGGAGAGTGGGAGAACAGACAAGACCTCACTCTCTCATCTTCTAACCAATCTTCAGTCCCTAAGTTAGAGCATTGGTTAGATACGCTCCCTCATCAAGCCGCGATCGCAACTGCCCGTCAGATTGGGTCTAAGGGACTTGTCTTAGCACCCATGGGAGCTTGTGCGACAGGACTCTGGGCGCTTGCTCGAGGCTTTGAACTCATTCAGACCGATCAGTGCCAACGCGTGATTGCTGGTGCTATAGAAGCTCCAATTACTCCGCTGACATTAGCTGGATTCAATAAAATGGGCGCTCTAGCTCGCACGGGTTCCTATCCCTTTGATCGCCATCGAGAAGGATTGGTTTTAGGAGAAGGAGGGGCTGTGCTGGTTCTAGAATCAGCTGACTTGGCAAGAGAGCGATCAGCATCCGTTTACGGTCAGTTGCTGGGGTTTGGCTTGACTTGTGATGCCTATCATGTTAGTTCGCCCGATCCGGGAAGGAGAGGAGCGATCGCAGCTGTTAAACACTGTCTAGCACGCAGTCATCTTTCCTCAACTGACATTAATTACATTCATGCTCATGGTACTGGCACTCAACTGAACGACCAGAATGAAGCCCAACTCATTCAGGAGTTATTCGAGCGAGGGGTTCCGGTTAGTTCTAGCAAAGGAGCAACGGGTCATACCCTCGGAGCCTCTGGAGTGTTAGGATCAGCTTTTTGCCTGATGGCGTTGCACCGTCAATGGCTGCCGCCTTGTGTTGGGCTTAATGAATCAGAGTTTGATTTGGATTTAGTAACAGCGCCCCGACGGGGTGAGATTCGCTCGGTACTTTGTTTCAGTTTTGGGTTTGGGGGACAGAACGCGGTAGTGGCGCTGGGAAACTATAGCGGTTCTCAACGGATTGGAGTACAGCCTTCTATCTCCTGATTCCTGACTTCTGATTCCTGAACCTAGGTATATTCCAATCGAGTAAGAATCGCCATATTCAGCTCTGTAGTCGTTAACAAGTAAAAAACAAATACCAGTTATCACTCCTAACTGGTCACTGCTCATTGAATGCCGTTGAAGCAGTAACGCCCTCGGTAGGATTCGAACCTACGGCCAAGGGATTAGAAATCCCTTGCTCTATCCCCTGAGCTACGAGGGCATACACTTATCATACAAAACTCCAGCCGCCAGCTCTTTGGAGAATCACCCCTTCAAACTAGCGATCAAAGAGGAAATCGACTCCTGAGCTAGAAGCACTCAAGCATTGAATCGAGGATTGTATCCCAACCAATAGTAACCTTAATAGTATCAAGCATTGTATCCGTGCTTGTCATCCCCAGGCAAGCAGAATTTCCGACACTTTCAGCGCACTCCAGACGCAAGCCGCTTGACGATCAAGGTACACTATAAACCGAAACGATCGGTTACCTTTGTCGGTAGTAGTTCAACTCAGGTGATAAGCTTAAAGGTTTAAACGCAACGTGCCTGTTGCCTCCAGGTCAGACCCTAGCACAAGCATTCTAAATAGCAACAAAAGTTGCTTGGGTTTAAAAGCACTTCCCCTCAGTTTCCCCGCCCGGTCAGGAGTCATTTACCGTGTCATGTTTATTCTGAAAAGGCAGGATGTTGAAATTTCTAGCATTCAGCACCCCAAGCGAGATCAACAGATCCCGATTCTTACTTATCAGGGGCAAACGTTTCGCTTGATCAGTGTGTTTAGTGCTAACCAGGCAGAAGAAGCTAGAGCCTTCTGGCGAGATCTGACTGATAATCGTGGCAAAGCCTGTGTCTTACTAGAAGAGCCTGACCGCTATAGCGTTTGGGGGAAAATCCGTCTAGAGCAACTAGGAACTGAGGTTAGTCCTGACTCGAAAATTGCCTCCTACACCCAAGCATGCCTTTTGCTCCTGCAAACGGTTTACATCGATGTGGAAGACCTTTTAGGAGGCAGGCAAGCGGGTCTGTTTCAGAAAGATATTAGTGAAATCTTCCGGCAATGGCACTTTCCCCAGGCTGATTCACCAGCAGCCGTGAAGCAGTTGCTCACAACTGACCCTATCAACACGCTCCAGGTTCCTCCTTGGGAAGAACACCACCTGATCACGTTATTGCAGGAACTTTATCGGTTGGGTAAGGAATACTTTGGAAATACAAACTTTGCTGAGGGAGTCAGCGATATCTTACAAGATATGCCTGCGGCTGACCAAGCACAGTTTTTGGAGTGGTTGCAATCCTCTCCTCTAGGTAGACTGTGGCGGTAATCTTAAGAATCAATAGTAAATAAATGTGCAATAACTGGCACTCGGAGTGCAATCCGGTTCTCTAGCTTGTAATGTTTATAGCATAGGGTTTTAGTATGTTCATTTTCAACGATCGCCTAAAAGTCTTATGAGCAGCTCTGTAGACAAACCATCTACTACTCAATCTCCCCTAACTGGCTCAAACGTCGTTTATGCGGGAATTGCTTGGTCAGTACTATCACTCATATTTTTTCTGCTGTTTAGTATTACGGCACCAGGGGAAGACAGCCCGTTTTGGTACATGCTGGGAACCTATGTTCTGGAAACTCTACCCTTTTTAGCGGCAGCCATACTCTGTTACAGAAATTGGCACAGCCCTAATATTGCTAGTGGACGGAGTGTTTGGCTGTGCATTGGCCTGGGAATGCTCGCCTGGTTCATTGGGAACTTACTGTTTGGGTGGTGGGAGTTGTATTGGGGGCTTGATCAGGATGTATCACCCGCCG
>JAIUYC010000380.1 GCA_020216575.1 Coleofasciculus sp. S288
GGGACTCAGTGTTGGCGAAGCCGTTTAACCCGTTCCAGAACTATCAGCGATCGCGCCTCGCCACTTGACAAGCTACTCGAAAATTCCCATGGCAGTTAAAAAGCAATTTTCCAACTTCCAAGACCTACTCGCTAATACAACGATTCCTGTCCTCGTGGATTTTTATGCAACGTGGTGCGGCTCGTGTCAGATGATGTCCCCCATTTTGGAACAGGTCAAAGCTCAGATGGGAAATCGGCTACAGGTGGTAAAAATCAATACAGATAAATACCCTCAATTAGCGTCTGAATACCAGATTCAAGCCTTACCCACTCTCGTCCTGTTCCTAAATGGGGAGCAGGTACTTCGCATCAAGGGTGTCATGAAAGCTCCGCAACTGATTCAATACTTGGAAAAACACCTGAGCGGAGGATAGCAATTCGTGATTGCCACAATGCACCTTATACAGGCGACAGGTTATTGTCCTTAAATTTGAATCAAAGCCAGAAAACAATGAGCAATCTACAAACCAGCTCGATGCCTCAAGTCGATTTAGTTATCGTTATTGATACCAGTCCTTCGATGAGAGATGAGGCAAACGCCCTTAGCGCATCCGCCCAAGCAGCGATTGAAGGAGCAAAATCGGTTTGTCCGTCCGACTTGCGGCTTGCTTGGTTCGGGATTGAAGGGACTTGGAAGAAGACTAACTTTGACCGAACCATCAGGGATTACTTAATGCAAGCCTGTAATATTCCTGAGTCTGCAATCCGAGGGAGGAAACGAGGAGAACTTGCTTCAGCAGGCGCACAAGAAGATGGTGCCCGTGCGATTGAAGATATCTGCAATCATTTTGATTGGCGAGATAATGCTGCACGAGCAATTTTCTATCTCGGAGATGAAGCACTAGAAGGAGGTGGCGAAAAATCTGAGCAGGACGATATAGAAGCGGCTAACCGTGCGATCGCAACAGCCACGGCAGCAGGAGTAACCGTTCATACCTATTTCGGTACGTCTAAGAGTAAGCACCGGGACAGTATTGCCAAAGAATACATCCGAGTTGCCGCCCAGACGCGGGGGCAAGCCTTTATGGATCGAGATGCGATCGATGGTTTTCGCCAAGTCTTAGAAAAGGTAATCTGTGGGAGTCGCACCCTCCAAACTGGTAGCGTTCAACTCAAGCCTGGAACCGTTTATATTCAAGATTGTGTCTCTGGACAACTCAGCAATCTTTATACCCTAGACATCTCTACTGGGAAAGCCACTTTCATCGGTGCGATCGCTACCGAAGTTGTCGATCTCACCTTTGTCGGTTCAAAACTGTACGGACTTGACCAAACCAAGCAAGGTCAAACGACTCTATTTCTGGAAATTAACCCCATTACAGGCGAACCTAGTGTAATTGGTGATGTTGGTTTTGTTGTAATTGGGTTAGCCTACAACCGCCAGCGTAACACTCTCTATGCCTCAACAGCGAAACAACTGATTGCCATCAATCCTGAAACGGGTACAGGCACGCCAGCAGTAACAATCAAAGCTCGAGAATATAACTGTGGCGAAATTGCCTTTGCTGCCGATGGTACAGCTTATATTACTTTAATCGGCTATGACCGGAAGAAATTACTAGCAACCTGCGACTTCGATACAGGTAAAGTCAACATCATCGGTAATATAGGCTTTCCCGCTCTCACCAGTATGGAATTTGTTGGTGATGTTCTCTATGGTGTCACGGGGAACTTTTTTAATTTAGGTAAAGATGGTCAACTGATTCGCATTGATACTAACACGGGTGCAGGTACTTTAGTCACCATGACCGAGCCGATTAGTCGGTGGGCAGGCATGGGTATTTATGGAGAAGTTCCAGCTCAAAAACTCCATCGAGAAGAACCCATTCCCCAAGAATCAAAAGAAGAAGTCACCTCTGAAACTATAACGTCTCAGTCAGAAACTCAACCTGATTTGACAACTGAGCCGGAAAATAAGGAGTTAGTCATGAATCTTCTAACGATCGACCCTAAAGATAATTGTTATGTAATTGACCCCAATGGAATGAGCTACCTCCAAGACAACGTAGCGACTTCCATCAATTTGGATCAGGGAACTTATACGATTCGCCTCACCGAAGGTCGATACAGTTATGCTCAAGCTCGAACTGAAGGAGAACCCTTCGTACTGCTGTGGATTTTTGGCAGTAATGGCAGTACCTTTATTAACAAGAATACAAATTTTGAAATTGGTGCAACGTGGACAACGGTAAATGGGTACAATGAGACTTTAGTCTTAGAGATTAAAAATAGGGCAACTATCTGTGCCTTATTCTTCGATATTAATAAAACTGACAACAGTGGAGCAGTCACTGTTTCAATTACCAGCGATAAGCCTTATTTTCATCCTCAAACTCTAAGAGTTGATAGCCAGGAAAACTGTTATCTCCTGGATGAAAACTATCTTTCAACACTGAAACACTGGCAATCGAATTATATTGAAGTAAAGCCAGGTCACTATGAAATCAAGATTCGACCGGATAGTGGAGTAAGTTATTGGTCAGACGGGAAAATTTTTGACTTAGAGCCTTGGGCTTTGCTCTGGCTGAAAGGTGGTAAATTTATTACCAAACAGACGGGGGTTGAAGTTGGAGAAACGTGGTGTTCTCTCAATGGCTTTAATGACCGAGTGACGATAGAAGTCAAAGAAAAGACAACCCTGTGCGGTTTATTTTTCGATACGTTCAAGGACGACAACCAAGGGAAAATTTATTTAACCCTTGAGTCCTATACAGCAACGGATACTCCTGTAAAGATTGATACTCCAATTCGGATAGGCGGTGATACAGTTAATCCTTTAAGTAAGGAAGAGAGGATTCCTGTAGAAATTGATACTCCTCCTATGCCAATCGGCGGTAACACGCCTAATCCGTTTAGTAAAGGTAAGAAGACTCCTGTAGGTACTGGTTCTATGACTCAAAAAATAACAACAACTCACAACTATTATCTCAATCTCAGTTTTGATAGTTTTGGACGCGATCCGCAAAGGGATATTGTCTGCGTTTCTCCAGTTCGTACTATTGTGCGTCGTGAAGAAGAAATCATCCTGATTCGCAAAGTTCGCAAAGTTGAAGAGATTGATGCATCTCCCGCTTGTCCTGTTAATACAGCAGAGATTTCACAACAAGTCCTAGAAGTGCATGCGGATGCTCGCTGTCAAGAGGATGATGTCAAGGGGTTCATGGAGGACATCAAAAATCGAATCATCCAAGATAAGCACAATCTGAATCAAGCCTTAAAGAATCAATTTGTCTCCAAACTGTTGGAACATGGGAAACTTCCCGGTATTTCTAATACTTGGGGCAGAACCGTGAAAATAAAAGTTGCACTGGATGCCAACCACAACACGTGGAATTATGGCAATCAAGAAGAATTTCAAGAGAAAGTCTATGCCGACGGTAATCTTCAAATGTCAGAGCAGGAGCGCGAACAGAAGGATATGCTCTTTCAGAGTTTTACCGGAAAGGATGGAAAGGTAATACCTCCATCTGCCTTAGTAGCGTTCAAATTTAAAAAGGATAAAAGTTTATCGGAGGAGCAGCCGATTTACGACTATGTGGCTCACGGCTCAACTATCGAGTTTTCCCTAGGAAAAGACGAAACTGTATACTTTATTAACAATGACGAGCCAGGTTTCTACGATGACAATAGTGAAGTCATCAAAGGCAAGTACTGGATTGTCTAATTCTCTCAGGCATTGATTGGTATCAGGCAAGAGTACGGGCAGGTAATTGCTTTGCCCGTACTAACGATCAGATGAAGAAATGATGGCTAATTTTAGATTCTGGAAACAATTGTTTCATTGAGGCTCTCCCGTACATAGGGTGATAACTAAAGGTTATTTATGGGCTGAAAGGCTTCCTGAATAGGCGTTTCCTATACCTTATGTCCCATGCCCTATACTCAAAAAACTGGGTTTTCCACCACAAGTACGGGAGAGCCTTCAGATTCAGTAAGGGAATGTAAATAATAATGAAACGTCTGATTGTTTGCTGTGATGGAACTTGGCAAAAATTAACAAGTTACCCAACCAATGTGGTGAAAATTGCTCAGGCAATTAAACCGATCGCAAGTGATGGAACGCCCCAGATTCTCTACTATGACGAGGGAGTAGGAACAGAGAATGAAGCGGACAGGCTTTTTGGTGGTGCTTTTGGAAAAGGACTTGACGAAATTATCCAAGATGCCTATCGCTTTCTTTGCCTAAACTACGTTGAGGGAGACGAAATCTACCTGTTTGGCTTCAGTCGTGGAGCTTATACGGTCAGGAGTCTTGCTGGACTGATCTATAATTCGGGTCTGTTAGCACGCTACCACATCCGCGAGGCTCCGGCAGCTTATGAGCTTTACTGTAGCAGAGGCAGTAAACCTAGCGATCGCGATGCCGTTGAGTTCCGGGAAAAGTATGGCTATCGCGTCCCTATCACCCTTCTCGGTTGCTGGGATACCGTCGGTTCTTTAGGCATTCCCGATTTAACTCCCTTCCTGAGATTCGATCAAAAAATCAATCAGAAATACCGATTCCACGACACGCAGCTCAATCGCACGATCAAAAATGCCCTTCATGCTGTGGCAATTGACGAGCAGCGTAAAGTCTTCGATGTCACCCCCATGGAGAAAAGCCCTCACGCTGAAAACCAAGTCCTGCGTCAAGTGTGGTTTCCAGGCGATCATGGCTGTGTCGGTGGTGGGACGCAGGTTCATTGCAGATTATCGGATGCCGCGTTGAAGTGGATGATCGAGTCAATTGGCAAATTAGAACTGGGTCTCGAGTTCGATGTTAATACCATTAATCCTCCTCTCGACGTTGAATATACCTGCGATTTTCATTTTGAGCCAAAGACGCTCATCGGGAAGGCGACAAGATTGACGGGAGTCATACTGCGGGACGTTAGCGATGAGTTTGAGGATTTACACGAAGGGGTTATACATCGCTGGAGAGCGCGATTGGACTACCGACCCGAAAACTTGAAAAAGTTCCAAGAGAAACTGGAACGATAACCCCCACTTAGCTGCTGAGGGTGCATTTTAGATGCATCCTTCCTTAAGGAAGAACGTCCTACTAGCCATTAAAAGCAAACCAGTCATTGAATGCGATCGCCTTCTCTCGTACTTAAAATTAGCTCAAAGACTTTCTCCTTCTGGCTCCTGACTCCGAGGGCGGGTTTATCGAATTGATTTGTGGAAAGCATATATCTGGGTGAAACCCGCCCCTACACCCCTGACCCCTGACCCCTGACCCCTGACCCCTGACCCCTGACCCCTGACCCCTGACCCCTGACCCCTGACCCT
>JAIUYC010000381.1 GCA_020216575.1 Coleofasciculus sp. S288
ATTGGAAAAGGGAGCGAGTTTCTTCACCGATACCTGTCGAGTCAGCTGTTTGCCAAACGAGACCAAGAATACGATCTTCCTCAGCAGTGGTTGAAAGCATTTCTTGACATACTCCATGCTTCCAAGTATAATGGCGAGCCACTACTGGTAAATGAGCGGATTAGCTCAACCACAGAGCTGTCTAAACAAGTCAAACTGGCTTTAAACTTTGTAGCCGATCGCCCAGCCGACGAGCCTTACACAGAGTTTCGTTCCAAACTCCAAAATCTGGGCTTTGAACCTGGATGGGGCAACACTGCCGGTCGGGTGCGAGAAACGCTAGAACTGTTTGATCGCCTGATTGACTCCCCGGATCATGCCGTCTTGGAAGCCTTCATTTCCCACATACCCTTGATCTTTCGGATCGTCCTGGTTTCCGTCCACGGTTGGATTGGTCAAGAGGATGTGTTGGGGCGTCCTCAGATGGCAGGTCAAGCCGTCTACGTTCTCGATCAAGCTCGGAGTTTAGAGAAGCAGCTACAACAGGATATCAAGCTGGCTGGACTGGACGTGCTGGGCGTCCAACCCAAGGTGATCGTTTTGACGCGCCTGATTCCAAATAGGGAGGGAACACACTCGCACGAGCGCTTAGAAAAAATCCCAGGTACTGAAAATGCTTGGATTTTAAGAGTTCCCTTCCTAGACTACAATCCCAAGGTTACTCAAAACTGGATTGCGCGATCTGAGATTTGGCCTTACCTCGAAACCTTCGCCTTGGTGGCAGAAAAAGAACTACTGGCAGAATTTCAAGGACGTCCCGATTTAATCGTCGGCAACTATTCCGATGGCGGATTAGTCGCGTCCCTGTTAGCCAAACGGTTCAAGGTAACTCAGTGTCATATTGCCCACGTCTTGGAAAAACCCCGATATTTATTCAGTAATCTTTACTGGAAAGACCTAGAGGAACGATACCACTTTTCTCTGCAATTCACCGCTGATTTAATCGCGATGAATTCAGCAGACTTCATCATCGCCAGCACCTATCAAGAAATTGTGGGAACGCCCGAACAATTAGGACAGTATGAGTCTTACAAGTTTTTCACGATGCCTCATCTCTATCATGTAGTTGATGGTATCGATTTGTTCAGCCCCAAATTCAACGTATTGCCACCTGGGGTGGATGAGAGCATTTTCTTTCCCTACACCCAGTCAGAACGACGAACAGAGCGCGAACGGATTAAAGAGTTAATCTTTAAGCTTGACGACCCACAGATCGTGGGTCACCTTGAAGACGACAGCAAGTTGCCAATCTTATCAGTCTCTCCTCTCATCCCCGTCAAGAACCTCACAGGTTGGGTGGAACATTTTGGCAAAAGCCAACAATTGCAGGAGCGTTGTAACCTGATTTTGGTGACTGGTAAAGTGCGCTCGGAGAATCCACGCGACCCCGAAGAAAGCGGTGAAATCGAAAAGCTTCGTAAAATTATTGACCAGTACAATCTCTACGGAAAAATTCGCTGGCTGGGCTTGCCTCTAGCCACGGATGAAACGGCTGAAGTTTATCGGACGATTGCTGAGCGGGGAGGGATTTTTCTCCAGCCGGCTCGCTATGAAGCGTTTGGCCTCACGATTTTGGAAGGGATGATTTCGGGTTTACCGACCTTCGCTACTCAATTTGGTGGTCCTTCGGACATCATTCAAGAGGGAGTGAATGGTTTTCATATCAACCCAACTGACTTGGAGGGAATGAGTGAAAAAATTCTCCAATTTATTTCCAAGTGCGAGCAAAATCCCAACTATTGGAACGAAATCTCAGAGCATGCCATAAAGCGAGTTCGCGATAAATATAACTGGACCAGCCACACGAAACAACTGCTAGGATTGGCTAAAGTTTCTCGCTTCTGGAACTATTCTTCTCTGAACAACCGCGAAGCATTGCTTCGCTATCTAGAAGCGTTATTTTATTTGGGATATAAACCCAGAGCCGAACAATTGTTGCAGCAACACATGCAGCGATAGGAGGGGAAGGATGAACGATGAATGAGCAACGAAATAACTAAGATGAATTCTTCATCATTCATCCTGCCAAATAGCAGCTTATCGAGTGGTTAGCGGTCAACTCAGAAGTAGGAAAGCAGTAAGCAACCAACACCTGAAAAAAGACAAATGACGAAGGACAAAGAACACGAGAGCCACTTGTTATATAAGGACTGGAGTCTGATCGAAACCCAGTTCGAGCCGAACCAGTTGCACTACAAAGAAACCGTTTTCACCCTAGGAAACGGTTACCTCGGGACGCGAGGCAGTTTCGAGGAAGGTTATCCCAAGTCTATGGGCGCTACCTTACTCCACGGTGTCTACGATGATGTTCCCATCGTCCACACCGAACTGGCGAACTGCCCTGACTGGCTGCCGCTAGCAGTGACGATCAATGGCGATCGCTTCCGCCTCGACCACGGCGAAATCATCAGCTATAGTCGTCAAATCGATGTACACCGGGGGGTCGTAAGCCGAAATGTGCGCTGGCGTAGCGGTTCAGGGCATTTAGTAGACCTCCACTTTGAGCGCTTTGCTAGCCTAGCCGACCGACACGTCTTGGCACTTCGCTGCCAGGTAACGCCCTTGAACTTCGAGGGAACGGTTGAGGTTCAAGCGAGCATCAACGGTTACCCCGACAACCAAGGCGTGATGCACTGGGAATGGGTTAACCAGGGGGATATCACCACAGACGAAGGCGATCGCGCCGTATGGTTGCATGTTCGCACCCGAAATACTGGTATCGAACTGGGAATGGCAAGTCGGTTAACGGTATTGGATGCTGATGCCTCCGTGCGCGTAACCGGGTGTCAGGGATACCCCAGTTTGGCAGCGACATTCCCTGCTCAGTCGGGCAAAACGGTGACGCTGGAGAAAATTATCACGGTCTTCACCTCACGGGAGGAGAAGGTTCCGGCGCAAGCTGCCCAAGACAAGCTGCGGCAACAGCCCAACTACAAAACCCTGCTGTCCGCTCAGGAAGCCGCGTGGGAAAAGGTGTGGCAATCGAGCGACGTGGTGATTGAGGGCGACATCAAAGCCCAATTTGCGATTCGCTATAACCTGTTCCAAGTCATCATCAGCACACCGCGTGAGGACGATACGGTCAGCATTCCGGCAAAAACGCTCTCCGGCTATGCCTATCGGGGTCACGTTTTTTGGGATACGGAAATCTTTATCTTGCCCTTCCTCATCTTCACGCAACCCGCTCTGGCACGTAATTTGCTGACTTACCGCTACCATACCCTGGAAGGGGCGCGGCGCAAGGCAAGGGATAGCGGCTACAAGGGAGCGATGTATGCCTGGGAAAGTGCGGATACAGGAGACGAGGTGACTCCCCGGTGGGTACCACCACCAGATGACAGCAATAGCGAACTAGTGCGGATTTGGTGTGGCGATCGCGAACTTCATATCAATAGCGATGTTGCCTACGCCGTCTACCAGTACTGGCAAGCTACGGGTGACGACGAGTGGATGCGCGATTACGGCGCTGAGATTATCTTAGACACAGCAGTTTACTGGGGGAGTCGCGTCGAGTGGAATCCCAAGCAGGAATATTATGAAATCCGTGAAGTCATTGGCACGGATGAATACCACGAACACGTCAGTAACAACACCTTCACCAACCGACTGGTGCAATGGCATCTGGAGAAGGCACTGGAAATCCTGGAGTGGCTGCACGTTCAACATTCCGACAAGGCTGACCAACTTGAGGAAAAACTGCAAGTAACGTTGGAGCGGCAAGCTCGGTGGCGCGATATTATCAGCCATATCTGGATTCCCTATAACCCTGAAACTGGACTGATTGAGCAGTGTGAGGGATTCTTCAACCTCGAAGATATCAACCTAGCCGATTACGAGCCGAGAAAACGCTCGATGCAAGCGCTTCTGGGGATTGAGGGCGCTAACAAGCGACAGGTACTTAAGCAGCCCGACGTGTTGATGCTCCTCTACCTCATGCGCGAGTTTCCAGGGAAATTCACCAACCCCCAGACGCTGAAAACGAACTGGGACTATTACGCTCCGCGCACCGACATCACCTATGGTTCGTCCCTTGGTCCAGCCATCCATGCGGCTTTAGCGTCGTACCTGGGTGACTCGGCAGAAGCTTACGATCGCTTCATGCAAGCAGCCTTGGTGGATTTGGAAGACACGCGACGTAATGCCAAGGAAGGGATTCACGCCGCTTCAGCCGGTGGAGTATGGCAAGCGATTGTCTTCGGTTTCGCGGGTATCCGTATAGCGAACTCTCACCCTCAAGCTCAACCGCACCTACCGGAAGGGTGGACACGTCTGAAGTTTAAGTTTCAGTGGCGCGATCAGTGGTACGAATTCGATTTGCGTTCAGAGGAAGGAACAATGGTAGAAGGCAGCAATGGTAGAGCTGAGAAATCTCTCACGAACACCCCTGACATCCGAGGTGTAATTTTCGACCTCGATGGCGTACTGACCGAGACGGCTGAATACCACTACCGGGGCTGGCAACGGCTAGCTGACGAAGAGGGCATCCCCTTCGACCGAGAAGCCAATGAGGCGATGCGGGGCTTGGCACGTCGGGATTCGTTGCTACATCTGTTGGGTGGGCAACCGAGAACGGAAGAACAACTTGAGGAAATGATGGAGCGCAAGAACCGCTACTATCTGGAACTCATCAAAGGCATCAGTTCAGCCGACTTATTGCCTGGAGCAGTTGAGTTGCTGGATGAGTTGCGTGCTGTCGGTATCAAAGTGGCGATTGGTTCGGCGAGCAAAAATGCTCAGGAAGTGGTTCAACGGTTGGGCATTGCTGACCGAGTGGATTCCATTTCAGACGGCTACAGCGTAGCGCGATCCAAGCCAGCCCCAGATTTGTTCCTGCACGCTGCGGCTCAACTGGGTCTTCCAGCAGAGCAGTGTGTGGTGGTAGAAGACGCCACTTCAGGCGTAGAGGCAGCGTTGGCGGCTGGCATGCGAGCGGTAGGTCTTGGCCCCGCCGAGCGAGTTGGTGCAGCTCACGTTGTTCTACCTAGTTTGGAAGGAGTACACTGGAACGATTTACTGGCTCGATTGAGCCAGTCCGAACTGTCTCTCCAACCCCAGGTTAGATAATTGGCACTCAATTCCTGAATAACAAGTAGGGGCACGGCAATGCCGTGCCCTTGCCATATGTCAACAAACAGTTACCAGCTACTAAGATCGGGAGATGGGGAGAATAGTCATACCAAGTTGCAGTCAAAGATAGTAAATAAAAGGGACAAGGAAGACAAGGGAGACACGGAGGACAAGGGAGAGAGAAAGTACTATGTAT
>JAIUYC010000382.1 GCA_020216575.1 Coleofasciculus sp. S288
TACCCTGAGCCTGTCGAAGGGTACTGCCGAGAGCCTGGAAGAGGATGTCAGTTAAAGAACCTCCCGGTTAGAAACCGGGAGAGTCTCAGAAACCCTTGGTGGGCAATGCCCACCCTACACCCTCAAAGCCTTTCAACCTTTAAACCTTCAATTTTTCCAACATCAGCTTGGAACGCTTGAGCATTTCTGGAACAGGTACGGGATAATCGCCTGTGAAACAGGCAGAACAGAAGCTGTTAGGGTCTTCACCCGTCGCTTGAAGCATTCCTTCCCAACTGAGATAAGCTAGGGTATCCACACCCATCTGAGCAGCAATTTCTTCAACGGATTTCGTTGCTGCAATCAGTTGGTCTTGGCTGTCGGTATCAATGCCGTAGAAGCAGGGATGAGTCACGGGTGGCGAGGAAATGCGCATGTGAACCTCACTCGCCCCGGCATCCCGCAAAGCCTTGACAATCTTGCGGCTGGTTGTACCCCGAACCACCGAATCATCGACAATCACCACTCGTTGCCCAGCTAAGACATCTTTTAGGGGGTTGAGTTTCATGCGAATACCAGACTCTCGCATGGTTTGAGTGGGTTGGATGAAGGTACGCCCCACATAACGATTTTTTATCAGTCCTTCTGCATACGGAATACCAGACGCCTGAGAGAAGCCAATTGCAGCGGGAACACCGGAGTCGGGAACGCCAATCACAATATCTGCCTCAACTGGAGACTCTTTAGCCAGTTGATGTCCTAGCCGCAGCCGATAGGTATACAGCGATTCATCGTGCATGATACTATCCGGTCTAGCAAAGTAAATCATCTCAAAAATACAAAGCTTGCGCTCCGGTTTTTGACTCCAGTGGAAGGACGCCATGCCTTCTTCCGTAATCCAGACCAACTCCCCTGGTTCAACATCCCGCAGGTATTCAGCCCCAATAATGTCTAAGCCGCAGGTTTCGGAGGCGAGGACGTAGCGCAGGGGATTACCGCTTAAGGTGCCGATGACGAGAGGGCGAATGCCGTTGGGATCGCGCACACCCATCAATCCCTCTGGGGTACCAATGACTAAACTGTAGGCTCCCAAACAGTGGTGAAAGGCGCTGATAGCAGCGTCTAACCAGTTTTTGCCACTGTCAACTTCTAATGCGATCGCCAGTGCGATCATCTCTGAATCCGTTGTAGACTCAAAGTTACAGTTGTGCTTCAGCAAATGCTCGCGCAGGTTTACTGTATTCACCAAATTGCCGTTGTGTGCGAGAGCCAACGTACCCAAGTGAGTGTCAACCACAGCAGGTTGGGCATTGGCGACACGGCTCGATCCAGTGGTAGAGTAACGGGTATGACCCACTGCCATCTCCCCTGGCATTTGGGCTAAGCTCACTTCATTGAAAATCTGGGATACCAGTCCCATATTTTTATGTAAATGCACCTGTTTCCCCTCGAACGTGGCAATCCCTGCTGATTCTTGACCTCGATGCTGTAGGGCATAGAGACCGAAGTAAGTCAGCTTGGCGACATCTTCTTCGGGTGCGTAGATGCCAAAAACTCCACAAGCTTCCTCCTGCTTATCGGGCCGCTGGGCGTCTTCATCATGCGATTGAGCAGAACGCTTGTCAGCGGGAAGGGGTTGATGGAGAATCATACTAAGGCGTACTCCTGATAGCGGTAGTAGGTCAGTCGGATTTGTATCAAAGCGCATTGACGGCGAATCGTTAACCAACCTTAACAATCTCTTAAGAATATCATCAACAACAGTTCACCAGCGAAGGTCACTGATGGGACTGTTGTTGAGTATTAGACTTCGATTCAGCGATCGCAAAGGACGGTTGGGTTAAGGGTTTAATCGCCGCTCGATCGCGTTGGAAAAACGATCACTCATATCTGCGATCGTAACGTTGATTATCGGTAAGGTGTCAGACAAAAGCACTTGCAAACCAACATTTTCCTTCTTAACCTTGCCCAGTTTTTGCCAGCACTGTGAGGATTCCCCGAACTGTTCCAACAAGTAAGATTCCCAGTTAGTGGCTTGTTCAGGGTTCACAGACACTAGAATCCGACTGGCACTCTCACCAAAAAGCACCTCATCCCAACGGCGTTCCAAATGATTCTCTGTCAGTCCTAAATTGATTTCAGCCCCCAACTGACCGGCAATACAGGCTTCTGCCAAGGCAACGGCAATTCCACCTTCTGCACAATCATGAGCGGAACGTACCAAACCGCGACGAATTCCTTCCCGTGTCACCGCTTGGACGCGACGCTCTAACTCAAAATCTACCCTAGGAGGTTTGCCAGCAACCAAACCATGAACACTCATCAAATATTCAGACCCCCCCAAGGAAACGTGCGGCGTGGAGTCAGCAATAGGCAGCCCCAGCAGATAGATTAAATCTCCTTCCACCTGCCACCCTTGACCACAGACTTGGGTAATATCAGGAACCAACCCTACCATGCCGATAACAGGTGTCGGGTAGATGGGCTGAGGTGTGCCAGTGGCGTCGAGAGTTTCGTTGTAGAGGGACACATTCCCACCCGTCACGGGCGTTCCCATCTGCCGACAAGCCTCTGCTATCCCCTGACAAGCCGATGCTAGCTGCCAGTATCCTATTGGCTTTTCTGGACTACCAAAATTGAGATTGTCAGTAACAGCTAGGGGTTCTGCGCCTACACAACTGAGATTGCGTGCCGCTTCAGCGACGACTGCCTTCGCGCCTTCATAGGGGTCAAGGTAGACGTAACGGGAATTGCAATCTACTGTCGCAGCAACTGCCGATTTTGGATTTTGGATTTTGGATTTTGGATTTTGGACGTTCGGCGAGCGCTCAGTCGAACGATTTTGGATTTCTTCAACCGGACGTAACCTGACGACAGCGGCATCAGCACCACCAGGAAGAATCACCGTATTATTTTGGACTTGATGGTCGTACTGCCGATAAACCCACCGTTTAGACGCAATCGTGGGAGTGTCGAGCAGTTGGAGGAGGATGTCATTCCAGCTTTGGTGACTGCCTTGGAGTTCAATTCCCGCTACCGTGCAGGGAGGTAGAGAATCGGATGTCCACTCCCAAGCTTTTACTGCATAGTCCGGTGGCTCTGTCAAGAGTTCCCGATGATAAATTGGCGTGTTATCGGCTAACGCCGTTGCCGGGATTTCTGCTGCCACCTTGCCCTCAAACAGAATTCGCACAATCGGTTCTTCGATAACCGTGCCCGCTACGACCGCATGGAGTCCCCAACGGTGGAAAATATCAATTAACTCCTGTTCCCGACCGTTGTGAGCAACGAATAGCATTCGCTCCTGAGATTCCGAGAGTAAATATTCATAGGGAACCATCCCCGTTTCCCGCACTGGAATCCGGTCTAAATCTAGCTCAATCCCCACACCTCCTTTGGCTGCCATTTCGGAGGTGGAACAGGTAATGCCAGCGGCGCCCATGTCCTGTGCAGCGACGACAGCACCCGTTTTAAAGGCTTCTAGGCAGGCTTCAATTAAAGACTTTTCCAGGAAGGGGTCGCCCACTTGCACGGCGGGACGGTCATCAATGGATTGTTCGCTCAATTCCGCACTAGCAAAACTTGCCCCGCCCATGCCATCTCTGCCCGTAGTAGAACCGACATACAAGACTGGATTACCGATGCCAGTGGCGCCAGATTTAACAATTTCAGGAGTTTCCATCAATCCCAGTGCCATGACATTGACCAAGGGATTGCCTGTGTAGGCGGGGTCAAAGTAGACTTCGCCGCCTACTGTGGGTACCCCGACGCAATTATGAGTAACGATGCCAGAAGTAGTCGCAAAAAGATGTGTATTGTCTACTTCAACATCGTAGACATCACATTCATCAACACTATGGGTTTCGATGGTCTTGATTTTGACAAAAGCTATTTCATTTGAAACTTGATAGCGGGGAAATGAATATGTTGTCCCGTTATAGCGTTTCAAGGCTGTAGTTAACTGTTCGTTACGTTCTTCGCCAAAGACATTAGTTAACGCTGTCAGTCCAGCAAAATTGCTAACTTCCAACATCCACAATGGCTTTCGCTGATGTTTACGACCTTTCGCTTCTGTGGGCTGCCAATCTGATGGCAGGTTGACATAAACATCTTGAGCGCCTTTATGCTGCTCGTTTAAAGCTGCGATCGCATCCAAGGGTTGAATATCGGTATCCTGTTGTTCTACCTGCGGGTAGGGCAGGTTAATGAGTATAGGAATCTGGTCACCAACTCGTAAGGATTCCGCTTCGCGGATACTCCATTCACCGTCTTCAAGGAGCAACATGGGATGATCGGGTGTAACGGTGAGAGTTCGCCCCAGTGCCGTGCGAATGGTAATCAGGGTTGTGGCACGTCGCTTGAAGATACGCCGCACGGGTTGCCAACAACTGTGCAATGTATCAGCATCGAAGGAGAGCGTTTCGACTAAGGCAGAAGACTCTAACTCAGCCGTCGTCTGTCCTGAGGGTAAACGCGATTCAACAAAGTTACCGATGGTGTCGAAATGTACGCCTTTTTCGTCACGCCAGATCAATGTTTCACTAGGAATTAAGCAATTACCGTAATGTGAAATTCCTTCGACCACACCACTGAACAATCTTCGCGTCCGGGCATCGTCTAGGGAACCAAAGCGTAGGGAGTTGAGAACGGCAATGGGACGCGCCCCCATTGTAAAAATGTCCCGCAGGATGCCTCCTACTCCGGTTGCAGCACCTTGGAAGGGTTCGATCGCAGACGGGTGGTTGTGGGATTCAATCTTAAAGGCAAGGTGGAGTCCGTCACCTAAATCCACAACACCAGCATTTTCTCCTGGACCGACGAGAATGCGATCGCCTTTTGTGGGAAATTGCTTGAGCAGTGGACGCGAGTTTTTGTAGCAACAGTGTTCTGACCACATAACGCCAAACATTCCCAGTTCAGCTTTATTGGGATGACACCCCAACCGCTTGACAATTTCTTCGTACTCTTCGGGCTTTAAACCTTCAGCAGCAATTTCTTCGGGGGGAAACGGAGCAGAGGAACTGGTGGACATGGAACCCTGAAACAAACGGAACAGGCCTAATTTTATCGGTTAATTGGCGTATCGCCCGTCATAAGACACCTCCGGGGCGAGGTACTGGCTTAAACTGATCATCGAAACATAATCGACAAGTTCCCTCAAAGGCATTAATAAACCGCTCTAACATATCGGTGTCGTCCCGAAAGACAGTCATCCACACTGACCAGAATCCTCAAACCCAAGAACAAGCTAGGAACTGGTGATGTTGGCATAGACATCGGTCCTTCCACCATTGCAATTGTGAGTGATGAAGAATCTCATC
>JAIUYC010000383.1 GCA_020216575.1 Coleofasciculus sp. S288
CCTTCCAAAGTAACTTCGACCGAGTAGCGATCGCGTTGGCTTGCGACGTGATGAGTGAGGCGAAGCGTCGGCATTGACTTGATTTAGAGGCAAGGAGTCGGCTCTAATCTAACTTATAGCCAGGAATTGAGCAGGGCAAGCTTAGTGAGCGCAAACGCACAAAGCGCGATTGTTGAAAGCGCACAGAGCGATCGCTAACTAACTCGATAATGTTAGGAATGGATTAGTTTAACCATCCAAGCCAGTTTTACCTGATGTCATTGACCACAAATCACCAGGGTATCGATCGCAAAATTGATTACGATGATCAGCAAGCATTGCTAAACCTTGCACAAGCCTATCTTCAGGAATCAGTTGTTCCCTTGGCGTCACAGATGGATAGTGATCCAGACCTTTTGAGAGAAGCACTTAAGGGAATGGGCGATCGCTTTTTACTGGCGCTACGAGTTCCTAAAATTTGGGGCGGCCAAGAAGTTGATGAACATGCCTATCGCCGCTTCCAGCAACTAGTACCCCGTTACTCGGGTGCTTTGGCGTTCCTGCAAACCCAACATCAGAGTGCTGCCGATATGCTCGCAACCAGTCAGAATGAATCCTTAAAGCGGCAGTATCTCCCCTACATGAGTAACGGTCAGAAGTTAGTCGGTGTCGGATTCTCCCAACTCCGGCGACAAGGTGACCCGCCCGTGATAGCCATTCCTCTAGAAAGTGGGTATCAACTATCAGGAAACGTGCCTTGGATAACGGGTTTTGGCTTCTTTCAGGATTTTATTGTTGGTGCAGCACTTCCAGAGGGTCAGGCAATTTACGGTGTTGTGCCGTTCGTGGAGACAGTCCAAGATGCTAGGGGAACAATTACGTTCAGCGAACCCATGCAACTTGGGGCAATGGCATCAACCAACACCGTCACGGCAACTCTAACCCATTGGTTTTTACCCGAAGAGCGTGTCGTCTTCGTTAAATCTCCAGGTGCAATTCACGAGAACGACAAGAAGAATGTTTTGCATCACGGTTTCTTTGCCTTGGGGTGTGCCACAGCAGGACTTGATATTTTAGAAGTGACAGCTAAAACCAAGCAACTGCCTTTTGCGATCGCAGCCTTTGAGTCGCTCCAGGCAGAACTTACTCGCTGTCAGATGGCAATGATGCAAGCATTGCCCCCAAGCACTCAGTCTTGGGAAGAACGGCTGCAACTCCGCACTTGGGCAATTAATCTGGCGCAGCGTTGTGCTACTGGGGCAGTGACCGTGTCCGGTGGTGCGGCTAACTACAAAAATCATGCGGCACAGCGAGTTTATCGAGAGGCATTAGTATTCACTGTCGCTGGTCAAACAACAGCCGTTATGGAGGCGACCCTGGCTCGGTTGCTGCATCCTTAACGCGAGTTCAGTGCTGAGGGAGGTTTGGGGAGCTTTGGTGAAATGCGATCGCAAAAAAACAGTGTTCCCGATGCCACACACAGAGGAATCGTCAAAAGATTTAACAGAGGTACACTCACCAGCCCCAAACAAACAAGACTAAAGCTAGCACTAGCTGGTAAGCTTCTGAATACAAGTCCTAACTTGTCCCGAAAGCGCAAGCGGCGGCGTTCCAAGGGAGCATCGAGAAAGTCAAGACAGACTAACGTTGCTGCCAGCGCGATACCCCCAACAGTCGCCGCAATTGTTCCAATCCCTGGTGCTAAATTCAGCAGCAGCAACAGCAACCCCACTCCCACTAGGAGCATCAGTTTTTTCAGCTCAAACAGCAGCGCCCTGCCAATATCCCGGACAATACCCACCTCAACGACGTGCAACTGTCCCGTGCGCAGTTCCTCCAACTTCTCCGAGAGTTGACCATACCATGGCGCACCCAGTAAGACTCCGAATTGCACCAGTACAAAGCCAATCAGCAGAAGTAGTCCGGCGATGAGTAAGAAGTGCAGCAAGAAGCCGAACCCAACCACCAAGTACTCCAAGAAACCAAGCCATGGTGGGAGTTTGGTGATGAGGGTATCTAACCACTGCGACAGACTGGCAAGCAACCCTTCAACACTCTCCCAACCAAAAATGAGCAACCCAGCATAAAGGGCGACGCCAACTATAAAATTTACAAGAATGGGAACAGCGACATAGCCCAATAACTGAGGCTTTCGCTTAAAAACGGCTAGAACTCGAAAGGGGTAAGTTGCTCCTGCCAGCAATCCAAATCCACCTAGAACTTTCTGCATGTTGTTTCTGTTCGGTTGATTCCTTCTGAAGCAAACACCTGATATCGAATAACGCTAACCAGTCAGTATAAGCTGTTGGGAGCTTAACATTTGTTTGTGAACAGCCTTTAAGGAAAGCTCGAAGGCTAAGGGAAAACACGCTACAAGAAGTTTCCCTTAAGCTCTACTTATCGTTAACCTCAGAAGTTTTGTTGACACAAAGCTTTTTTATCGTTGCTTAGAGTTTGTATATTTTCTTAAAATTGAGGGATAAAATTCCAGTACCTTCTGAAGATTAGCTGATGACTTTTACCACTGACACAAATTTCCCTTCAACTGTTGGCTTACCCCAAGCCGTCAGTGCGGCTGTCGCTAACTTTAGGGGTCTTTCAGTTGATGACCAGCTTGGTCTGCTGTGGCTGCTCTACCAAAACCTCGGCTGTTCCCTTACGCCTGTTACTCCTGGTGCAGCACGGATATTCTTAACGCAAGGACTGCTGCATCGAATTAAACAGATGTCTCACACCGAGCAGTTGGGAGCGATCCGAGACTTATTGGCTGGGGCAGATACTGCGATCGCACGTCAGTATGGCACGTTCGTCCCGAACACCAAGCTAGCTTTCTGGTATCAGCTATTTGAGTGGATGTACACCGGTGAAGTTGTCCCCGCACCAGCTACCTATAAACTGTCACCCGTAGCAGAAAAGGTCTTGAAACAGATTGTGTCACTCGACTATAGCGAACAGATTATGGTGGTGCGCCAAGTTGTTGTAGAGATGGGCGTTGAGCTTCTCAGTGCGTGATATTCTCACAAGTAGGAACACAGACCCGAAATTTCGCGCCTCTACCATGACCATTTTCCACCTTTTAACTGTTGACGTTTTAACGTGTACCACCTGATCGGGTGAAGCAGACCTCACCAATTTATAGATATTTTTAGAGAAACTCATCATGAGCAAGCCCCCGCTGGTTTCTCCATCAGCAGCGGGGTTTCGTCTTTTAATATAGGAACCATGAGCTGCGCTCACAACAAAGGATGAAAATCCTTCACTCCTGACTTCCTGACCCCTGACTTCCTGACCCCTGACTCCCTGCTTGTTTCTTGAAAGCAGCGTCCCAATACTGTAGCGAAATGTTACGAAACTTGAAACAGCGTTGCAACTCTTAATATTAATGGGATTTTTCACACACCTAGACCTTGGTAAACTCAAAAAGCAGGGCAGAAGGGGCATATATTCAGTCACCCGCAGCTCTCTATACCCTCCGACCCAGAATCAAAAGCGAAATAAACAAAAATAAGCACATGGTAGATTCCCTTAAGAAACCTGGCTTTGAAGAGATGCGACCAGGGGTGAAAATCCCGGCGAAGGAAACCCTGCTGACGCCCCGGTTTTACACAACTGACTTTGATGAAATGGCGCGGATGGATCTCTCGCCGAACCAAGAAGAGCTTGAAGCCATTCTCGAAGAGTTCCGCGCTGACTACAATCGCAACCATTTCGTGCGGGATGGCGAGTTTGAACAATCCTGGGATCACATCGACGGGGAAAAGCGCCAATTATTCGTTGAATTTTTAGAGCGCTCCTGTACGGCAGAATTTTCTGGCTTCTTGCTCTACAAGGAATTGGGACGCCGCTTAAAAGACAAAAACCCAGTTCTGGCGGAGTGCTTTACGCTGATGTCTCGTGATGAGGCACGGCATGCGGGATTCCTGAACAAGGCGATGTCCGATTTCAATTTGTCGCTGGATTTGGGATTTCTGACCAAGAGCCGCAAATATACGTTCTTTAAGCCGAAGTTTATCTTCTACGCCACCTACCTTTCAGAGAAGATTGGTTACTGGCGGTACATCACCATCTATCGGCATCTAGAGAAGCACCCAGAAGACCGCATTTATCCAATTTTCCGCTTCTTTGAAAACTGGTGTCAGGATGAAAACCGCCACGGCGATTTCTTTGATGCCCTCATGAAGGCGCAGCCTCAATTCTTAAATGACTGGAAGGCGAAGCTGTGGTGCCGCTTCTTCTTGCTGTCAGTATTTGCGACGATGTATCTCAATGACACCCAACGTTCTGACTTCTATGCAGCAATTGGGTTGGATGCTCGTGAATATGACAAGTACGTGATCGAGAAGACCAACGAAACGTCAGGACGGGTATTCCCAGTGATTTTGGATGTGGACAATCCGGAGTTTTACGATCGCTTAGAAATCTGCGTTCGGAATAATGAGAAATTGACCGCGATCGCATCCTCCAACACCCCCAAATTCCTGCAATTCTTCCAGAAACTGCCTCTCTACATCTCAAATGGTTGGCAGTGCCTGCGACTGTACCTGATGAAGCCAATTGATATGACTTCGCAGCAGGGTATCGTTCATTAAAGTTTGCTCCGCTAACTTTTGATTTCGGCGGTTCTCACTTTGTGGAACCGCCTTTTTTTTGGATAATAGGTAGCTTCTTCCCAATGACCCATAACTCATGACCAATTACCCATTACCAGTTTTTCATGACTTGCGACCCTGGTATTGGCGATCGCTACCCTTGGAAAGTCGCACGGGTTCAGAAGTGTTTGACTGCCTGTTTCGGAATCGGGGTGCTATCGCCACCCTCCTAGAAAGCCCCTACCCAACGCCTCAAGACCAACCCCAAGCGCGATATTCCATCTGTGCTGGCGTACCCCGAGTCTTACAGGGACGCAAGCAGATGTGGACACCGCTAGTAGGTGAAATTTTACCCTTCCTGCGCCGCCTGTTGAGTAGAGAGGGGGAGAGGGGGAGAGGGGGAGAGGGGGAGAACTTTCCCCTACCATCTCACCTTCCCTTTACAGGCGGTTGGTTAGGCTGGTTAGGTTATGACCTCGCCTGGGAGATTGAGCGATTGCCTCGCCTCAAACTAGATCCTCTGCCATTCCCCGTCGCTTTCTGGTACGAACCCGCTACGTTTGCTGTCCTCGACCACGCTCAACAAACCCTGTACCTAGCCGCCACGAACGAAGCTGAACTCGACCAATTACACGAACGCCTAAACCAATCCCCCCCCCCCCCCCCCCCCCCCCCCCCCCCCCCCCCCCCCCCCCCCCCCCCCCCCCCCCCCCCCCCCC
>JAIUYC010000384.1 GCA_020216575.1 Coleofasciculus sp. S288
TGCTTGGGGCAAGGTTTTTAATAGTGACAGGCTGCCCATCACTCAATTTTGCCAAATTAACTCCATTCAGCAAGAGTTCAAACGAGTCATTGTACATGCTATCGACAAACTCGAGGAACTCTTCTGACCCAAATACATATTGGAAGGATAACTTATCCGCTGTCGCGTCCGCATCAAACTCAATCGTTAGGTTAATTAAGTCGTCCTCCTCGGAGGGTTCGCCAAAATCAGTACTTGGCTCGTTGCCCTCCATATCCAAATCAATATCCTCAGTATTCTCGCCTGGTAGCTGTTCTACTCTGCCAGTACTCAAAACGATGCCCGATCCCAATCCGAAAGGGTCATCGCTGAAGAGACCAAAAGCAGCAGGATCTCCCGTGGTAGTAATTTTGAAATTGCTCAATCCAGTAGCATTACCTAATAGGGTGTTCAGTAAATCAGAACCATTGTTATTGGGGGTTATGCTGAAAGCTACGGTTGCTTCCGGAGAAGTAAAAAGGCTGAATGCAGTAGTGGTAGCAACAGCTACGGCTGTAGTAATTTTAGAAAAAAGTCTCATGGAGTCAAAAAGCTAGATGTTGACAGTCGAGATACTCAGAAGCAAACGCATTCAAGCTTTCAAGTATTACTAGAAACACCCGCTTATCCAACATTTATTTGCGGCTTATTTACTGCGCTGCAAAATAAATATTAATCAGAACCATCCGAGTAAATACTGGCATATTGTTTGATGAATGACCAGGCTACTGATTGCTTTTTACACAAAAAAAACCTTAGGATAAAAATTTAATAAACTTTCAGTTATTCTAATTTTTTTTCAACTAAAGTTTTTTAAATTTTGTTCCCGCTTTGTGTAAAGTTTTGGTCAAGCTCTCAGCCGTCTACGGTTAGTGCCGTAGGGCAGGAAGGTTCCCTAGCTCTCCCGTACTTCTGGTAGAAAACCCAGTTTTTTGAGCATGGGGCATAGGAAATGCCTTATTCAGCAAGCATTTCCGCAACATTGCACTAGCATTTGGTGTAGGCGATCGCTACACTGACTACACGACGTTACTCTTGATGCGTTCTGTTCCCGGTGAGAGTTGGCGAAAACGAGAAGGAAAC
Organism: Coleofasciculus sp. S288; assembly: GCA_020216575.1. Taxonomy (GTDB): domain Bacteria; phylum Cyanobacteriota; class Cyanobacteriia; order Cyanobacteriales; family Coleofasciculaceae; genus JAIUYC01. The sequence goes on from JAIUYC010000384.1 coordinate 1,102, forward strand.
GCTGAAAACCCTGATGAGAATTAGTTTCGGTTACGAACTTCAGCTTTTTGCTACCGTTTGCGCTTCCATACTGCACCCATACTGAAAGCTCCAAATGCTAAGACGCCTAGCACTGAACTGGGTTCGGGAATTTTTTGCTCGACAATAGTTTCATCAGTATCCGTATTAGTATCAGTCCCTGGGTTTTCAGAAATCGGTTGAGGGGCAAACGTGTCAACCGTGAAGGAACCGTAAGCATAACCGCCATCACCATCAGAGACTCGCAGCCCCACTGGATAGGTACCCTCCTGCCCAAAGGACCATTGCCCACTCAAACCTGTGAAGTCATCGAATAGGCCATCTCCATTCAAGTCCCAATCAAACGTGAGAAGATCGTAAATGCCTGGGTCTATAGCTGCCGCCCCGAAATCAAACCACTCGTTAGTCTTAACCCTCAAGTTTTGGGTCAGTTGGGTAATGGTTGGGGCAACATTTAAGACATTCAGCGTTCTGGTCAGAATGTTACTAAACGCATTGTCTTTATCTTGTGCTTGACCGATAAAGGTAAACTCACCCTCATCGGCAAAGGTTCCCAGATACGCGCTTGTGGAGCGAGTACCAGACGTCAGCCAATCAGTGCCAACATAGTTGTCGTTAATAAAAAAGTTCTGCCAATCTGCGCCCGGATCAGTGGCAGCTAACCAGGCTGAAGCATCTTGACCTTCGTAAATTGTGTCATTAGAAAGGTTAAAAGCCGTGAGGGTTGGAGCGACGTTTAAAACATTAAGTGTACTGGTCACAGGATTACTATACAGACCGTCCTCGTCTCTTGCTTGCGCCGTATACAGATGTACACCGTTATCAGCAAAGAAACCTAGATAGGTGCTGATTGAACGAGTTCCCGAACGACTGAAATCTGTACCGAGATTGCCGCCATTGAGGAAAAAAGCGACTGTATCCTCTCCTGGCTCGGTAGCATACAAGGTTGTAGAAGTCGATTGACCTTCATAAATGGTCGGTAGAGAGAAATAAAGTGTTGGCGCGGCATTTCTAACGACTGGATTGCTTGGCTGAACGGGATCGTAGCCGCTACCGCTATCAGTATCAGCACGGAATTGCATCGTTCCTGTAAATCCGCCGCCCCAATACAGTGATATCGTTCCAAAGAGGTCTCCCAGTGAGATATCTATCGGGTCAGAGTAAGCCCACCCATTCGGACTTTGTCCAGAAAGGGGTTCAAAGGCCCAACCATCGGCTGAACCCTCTGTCTGTGGTAGATTATCCCCATAGGGATAAATATCAAAAAGGGCGTTGCCAGCAATTGCATCAATAACTAAGGAAGTCATGCCTTGACCATAATTGCTCAACGTCCAAGGTGAATCAAAGCTATTACCGGATTGGATTAAAGACCACCCACTGCCAAAAGCTCCTCCAGTTTCCTTGCCCGTAGCACCCCAAATAGCCGTTTGGGCGGTGCCATCCAAGAAACTGGCAGTCACCCGCATTCCGCCCATCATGTTTCCATAGGTAGAAAAGCCGACAAGGGTGGTTGCCGATGAAGGAAGTGCTACTGCTCCTACAAGGATAAATGTTGCTCCAAGGATGGAAGTTGATTGGTTTTTCAAAAAAGAGCTAATCATAGAACCTGTCGCTGCTCAAAGGGTAGATGTTGAAGCTACAGCCGATTTGGATAGGGGAGTTTTAAGGGACGACAGAATGCTCGTTCAGCCCACGGCAATGACCAAGCCCTAAAGGGGCAGGTTGTAGGTTTTAGGTTTTAGGCTGTAGGGACTTTAATGTTTATTCCTCCCACCTACTCCCTAGCACCGAACACCTCTCAAGGGTGGGACACGACCTTCTCAAGCCAAAAAGAGGAATTCAACATCTCCCTTGGTGGGGGAAGATGCTATCTTGAGACGCTACAGGTTAATTAGTGTTCCTATATCTCCAGCCCAACTACTTACAGCAGTTTTCACTTGCATGCACTGCATTGAGGAAACATCATGAGCAATCGGGATTGAGCTGAGATATCTATGTTGCCGCGTCCCTACCAAACACCTGTCTTAAACTCGAATAAAAACCGTTGCAATTGGCATTACGAAGCAACATCAGCACGAGCCACGATAACAGCTTAGCCTAAAAATCGCAACGTCTGGGAGCGCACCTATTTGCCGTGTCCCTACTCCAAGGTTGCAGCTTTTTGCTGGAACTTGTAGGTTTGAACTCGAATTATCGAGTTTAAACCTGCAAACTTCGAGCTTGGAACTCGGAATTTTGACTAGCTAACTAATTACTCGAGTGATGCCACTGGGGGTTCGTCCTTGACGCGCCGGATGGGTAGATTGGCAATCAATGCCGTGACCCGTTGGTTGCTCTCTAAGGAAAACTCCAACCCCTCAGTATCAATCTCAACGTATCGAGAGACGACTTCCAGGATTTCATTGCGCATCGACTCAATCATTTTAGGGCTGAGGTCAGCGCGATCGTGGGCGATCACGAGTTGGAGGCGGCGTTTGACTTCCACTCGACTGTTGCTGGCACCAGTCCAGGGAAAAAGTCGTTCCAGAAGTTCGCTAATCATGAGACTTGCATCAGGTATGAGGTGTGAGGTGTGAGGTGTGAGTGGTGAGGTTGGAGTTATGAGTTAGTTGTTGAAGCAAAATTCAAAGCTCATAACTTAACCTCTAAACAGGCGACGGATGCGGTTGATCAGGTTATCGTGTTCTGCCATCAGGTCGAGGAAGGGAACGTTTTCTCCTTCTAATCGCTGTGCAATGTTGTGTACCGCAATTCCAGGAAGGGAGAGATGTTCTGCCAAGGCTAAGGGTTCGCCTTTGTTAGTAGAGATAATGACACGCTCATCGTCGGGGACAATTCCAATCAGGGGGATGGCGAGAATTTCTTGGACATCCTGGACGGACATCATCTGATCGGCTTGCACCATCGCGGGTTTTAATCGGTTAACAATTAGGTGAATGCGCTTGATGCCTTGGGCTTCCAGCAAGCCAATAACTCGGTCAGCGTCCCGCACGGCGGCAATTTCTGGTGTGGTGACAATTAAGGCTTCTTGAGCAGCTGAGATTGCATTTCTAAACCCCATTTCAATCCCTGCGGGGCTGTCAACCAAAATGTACTCGTACTTCTCACTTAACTCGCCCAATAACTTTTTCATTTGGTCGGGGCTGACGGCTTCTTTCGAGCGGCTTTGGGCGGCGGGTAACAAGACGAGTCCCTCTTGGCGCTTGTCTTTCACCAATGCCTGTTCCAATCGACATTGCCCTGCTAGGACTTCTATCGCTGTGTAGACGACCCGATTTTCCAGTCCTAATAGCAAATCTAGGTTTCTCAACCCAAAATCTGCATCGACTAGGGCAACTTGACGACCCAAGCGAGCGATCGCCACCCCTAAATTAGCAGTAATTGTAGTTTTACCCACCCCTCCTTTGCCAGAGGTGATAACAATAATACGACTCATGAATTCAATAACAAGTGGGTCTTAGCAAAATCATTAGCTCTGGCGATACGAATCCCTCCGGCTGACACATAAGCCACCTCAGGATGGAACTGCGCGGGAGGAGTTTCTGGTGCCCTAGCTACGGCATCCGCAATCCGTAGCTGGGTGGGTTCCATTTGGAGAGCCATAATCCGACAATTGTGATTGCCAGTAGCCCCGGCATGGGCAATTCCCCGCAGACGCCCCCAGATGAAGATATCTCCGGCCGCAATGACTGTGCCGCCCGGATTTAAGTCTCCTAATATAACAATAGTTCCAGGATGGCGAATCTCGATCCCCGATCGCACAGTTAGTTGTAAATATAGGGGTTCAGCAAGGCTATCCGTCGGTTCGGAGGAGTTTTGATTGAGGGAATAGTTGAGAGGCTGTTGTTCCACCGAATAACCGGCAGCAGCAGCAGCAACAGCCGTTTGGCGGCGGCTAGTATAAACCCACTTTAACTGGAGTTGGACTTCCGAAAGCGCATCTGCGATCGCCTGTAGCTTATGTCCATCCAACAAGCGGTCTTGAGCCATCAAATGGACAACCGAGTTCCCTTGCCAAAAGCGCTCACCCCCATTGAGGCGCTGCTTCAACTGCTGCCATAGGTCCAACCAGCTTGCAGCACCGGGCAGTTCGGATTCCGGTGGCAAGATTAACAGGATTCGTTCCCCTTTCTTTTTTAAATGGACTTGTATATGGCAAT
>JAIUYC010000385.1 GCA_020216575.1 Coleofasciculus sp. S288
GAGAGAAAAACTCATCGTGGAAGCTAGCCAAAACGGCTAGTGGTTAATTTTTAGTATGATTAGAAGCGGACGAGTTAAGTAATTAGAAAACTCAACACTTTTGTACACAGACAATAAAGTTCTTAGTAACTGCTCACCGCAACTGCGTTGCGGTATCGCCAATGATGTCAGCTCAAGAACGAGCGATATTTATCAGATGGAACGCAACGGTCAAGCTATGTAAAGTTTCTTATCAAGATGCACAATTTTTGACTCAACTCCTGAAGTAATTGAGGTGTAAAAACTCTCCAGGCATGTTCTAAGATGAACTCAAGCATGAGAAGTGAAGGAACGAAGTTAGGGTTAGTGTTAGCGAAGGCAAAGAAGGCTACGCGATTGAGCGCTTTATGCGCGATTTGCGCGATCGCATCCTTCGGAAATTCTGCTATAGCTCAGAATATTACCCTTGATGGCAGTCTCGGAACTGCTGGAACTTTGACTGGCCCAGATTATGTAATTCCTCAAAATGTCGGTCAAACCGTTGGCAATAATCTCTTTCACAGCTTTGGGCAATTTAACCTTGATACAGGCGAATCGGCTGGTTTCCAAAGTGCTGCCAATATTCGGAATATTCTGTCGCGGGTGACGGGGGGTGAGATTTCTTCGATTGATGGTCGGATTTTCACCGAAAGCCCCAATGTCAATCTTTTCCTGATTAATCCTGCGGGCATTGTTTTTGGTCCCAACGCCTCAATTGATGTAGGTAGCGCAACTAGAGGTTCATTTATTGCCACCACAGCTAATGCGATCGCATTTGGTTCTCAGGGAGCTTTTGTAGCTTCTACTGCTCAAACTGATATACCCTTACTAACTATTGATCCTTCGGCTTTTCTGTTCAATCAAATTGCTGCTGCACCAGTTGTCAGTCAAGCAATTCTACAAGTTAACCCAGGTCAGAGCTTATTATTGGTTGGTGGCGACGTGAGTTTGAATGGTGGGCAATTACTAGCTCCAGGCGGACGTGTCGAGTTAGGCGGTGTAGCTGACTCTGGCAATATTGGGTTAAATACAAACGGCAATGAATTGCGTTTGAGCTTTCCCGATAGCATACCGCGAGCTGACGTATTTCTGAACAATCGCGCTGATGTCAATGTCCGCGCTGGCGGTGGCGGTAGTATAGCCGTCAATGCTCATAACTTGACCATGGCAGGTCAAAGTCGAGTTGATGCTGGGATAGACATAGGGTTGGGTTCAGTTGGTTCTCAGGCAGGAAATATTGAAATTGACGTGATTGAGGCAATTTTACTGACAAATGGGAGCGCTATTCAGAACGCAGTATTACCAGGAACAGGTCAAGGGGGTGACCTCATTATCTCAACTGGATCGCTCTCTTTGAAAAGTGGGTCTCAACTGCTTGCTGTCACACTTGGACAAGGAGATGCAGGCAAGGTAAACGTCCAGGCTCGCGATACAGTTACCTTGGATGGAGAAAGCGCAAACGGTAGATTCCCCAGTGGAATATTCAGTAGTAGCGCTGCGTTGAGCAGTACAGCACCTGAATCGGTGGGCAAGGGGGGTGATATCAGCATTACGACTGGGTCACTTTTTGTAACAAACGGTGCACTCATTCAATCACTAACGATTGGACAGAGAGGAAGACGTGGAAATGCTGGAAATATAACGATTGATGCCCGTGATACCATCTCCTTTGATGGGGAAAGACGTGATGGATTCCCTAGTGGTGCAATCAGCAGTTTAGGATCGGACGCCATAGGCAAAGGGGGTGACATTAGCATCACAACCAGATCGCTGTTTTTGACGAATGGAGCCATCTTAAATGCTGAAACGCGAGGGCAGGGGGATGCAGGGAATGTAATTATTAATGCTCACGACAATATTTCTTTTGAGGGAGTCAGTAGTCGAGGTTCCGGTGGAGTTTACAGTAACGTGTCACCGGAAGCAGTGGGCAAAGGGGGGGACATTACTATCACTGCTGCGTCACTTTCTATTACGAATGGAGCTACATTGAGTGCGACTACCTTTGGACAAGGAAATGCAGGTAGTTTGAATATTGAAGTTCGCGACACATTTTTCTCCAATGCGAATACGATATTCAGCTCAGTGGAAGAAACAGCGATAGGTGATGGTGGAGACATCATCATTACCACAGATTCACTGGTTTTTACGAATGGTGCTGCTCTGAGTACTAGTACTTTTGGTCAAGGCAATGCGGGTAATGTGACTATCAATACTCAGAATTTCACCTCGTTTGAAGGTGTAGATGAGAAGGGGTTTTCTGGTGGGGCATTCAGCGTAGTTGGTGCTGAAGCAGAAGGAACAGGGGGAAATATTAGTATCACAACAGGATCGCTTGCTGTAAGTAATGGGGCTTTCCTATCTGCAAACACTTCTGGAGAGGGGGATGCAGGCAGCGTGATAATTAACGCCTCCGATAGAGCCTCCTTCTCTGGAGTAAACAGTGGAGCCTACAGCACTGTAGAAATAGGGGCGATGGGTAATGCTAAAGATATCATGATCACAACACCGGAACTGTTTTTGACCAATGGTGCTTTGCTGAGTGCTAGTACTGGCGGACAGGGAGATGGGGGAAATATTATCCTCAATATCAACCGATTAGAAGCTTTTAACAGTGGGCGCGTTGCCACCACAACGCTTAGTAGTGGCAAGGCAGGCAACATTACCCTTAATGCTGCTGACAGTATCACTCTGGTTGGTAATAGCGGATTGTTTGCCAACACTGCCGAGACTTCCACTAATCGAGGTGGAAACTTGAGAATCAATACTGGGGAGTTGATTGTTCGGGATGGCGCACAAGTCACGGTCAGCAGTGAAGGGTCGGGTAATGCTGGCGAACTGCGCCTTGAAGCTGGCTCGGTTTTTCTTTCTAACCAAGGAAGACTGACAGGGACGACAGCATCAGGTATTGGTGGGAATCTAACGCTTTTGGTCGAGGATATAATTCTGATGCGTAATGAAAGTGCGATCGCAACTACAGCTGCAAACAATGGCGATGGCGGCAATATCACCATCAGTGCGCCCTTCATTATCGCTGTCTCTTCTGAAAATAGCGATATTGTTGCTAATGCCGACCAGGGTTTTGGCGGTCGAATTGACATCACTGCAACGGGCATATATGGGTTGGAGTTCCGGGACAAACTGACCCCTGAAAGTGACATTAATGCCAGTTCTAATGCTACTGGGAAGGACGGCATTGTAGAAATCAATACACCGGATATTGACCCCAGTCGCGGATTAGCTAACTTACCGGCTGAACTCGTGAATTCCCAACTGGATCACCGCTGTCAAGCTCGTGGAACTCAGGCAACTAGTCGCTTTGTCAACACTGGACGTGGTGGTTTACCCTTAACCCCAGATGAGATTAGCAGCAACACCGTTTGGGACGATTTGCGTTCTCCTACAGCTGATGCCAATACTCCCTCAGATTCTGCAACTGTGGCACTACCCAGGAGTTCAACGTCAGGTGCAATGGTGGAAGCCCAAGGGTGGGTAAAGCATCCTGATGGTACGGTTATTCTGACGACACAAGTGCCTACAGCTACCCTCTACAGTTCTTCACTTCCACCAGCTACCTGCTATTAACAGCGATCGCACCTCAAAAATAATAATGGTGACGGTGGGCAAGACTGAAAATTACTCGTAGCGTGCCTTCTTAGATTTAATCACGTCGATTACATCATCGTGTCTTTGTCTCTCAATAATATCTTTGAGATGAATCTGCCCATCCGTGTACTGTAAGTGGATGCGCCAGCCTGAAACTTTATCAATATCAGCGCGATATATTGCCTGTTTCACGCCCTTTACTTTATGCAGCCTGGTTCTTGGAAATTTTCTTGTTCTATGGCACTCGTGATCTTCAAGCTCTGCCAAGGCTTCAAGAAAACCAATTTTTAGCTCGTTATTTGGCAAAATCTTCATGGCTTCGTAAATAATGCCATATTCATCGCAGAGAGTAAGGGTTTGTGCCATAGAAAACCTTACGGAGTTTGGGCAGTTTCTTGATTGTGGTGAAGTAACTCTTGATACAAAGACTCTGCAACACCTTTATACGCTTTATCGAGATCATCGTGTTTGACTGCTCGAAAAAGAGTAAAAATAACTTGCCCAAAAATTGGGTCTTCGTCAACTGCTAAAACTACTCTTAGTTTTTGAGAAACTCGTAGCGTGTAAAGCGAAGATTCATAACCATTGAGGGAGGACGGTAGGGGTAAACGACGCAGCTTCCGATACACATCAGCTTTTTGAGTTGGAAAAAGGCTAGCACAATCGTTGATTTTCTGAATAGCTGCTGCTTTATCGGCTTCACTTAGCCTAGCAACATCCTTCTCAAATCCCTTTGTTGACTCAATTAGAACATCCACATTACGAACCATCAATCTGAATTTAACTACTTACCTTTAAGCCTTAGCATAACAACAACAAAATCTTGTTCCCCAGATAGCCTCGCGAGAACTTAACTTTAACACTGAAATTTTCCCGATCTCTGCCTCACCTAAGTTCCGTAAAACTTCCCATGCAGCCAAGGAGCAACTCGCGATCAAGTGAATTGTACTTGGTCTGTCCTTCTTTGCGTTGCTTGATTAATCCAGCCTCAGTCAGCGTTTTCGAGTGATGGCAAAACAGAGCGAGGCTAATGCTGAGCTTATCGGCTATCTCAGAGCCGCTCATTTCTTCACAGCTAGCTAGCAACTCTACGATTTTCAAGCGTGTCGGATCGGAGAGTGCCGCAAAAATTTTCGTCCGCTGTTCGATGGTCTGCTTTTCTCCCATATCTGAAAGTTTACTGGTAAAAACTCGATTAATCAAGTAGTTATTTAAGTACTTGACTTTTTCTGGGAGTGCAGTAACCTAGTAGTCAAGCGGTTGTTTAACTATTTAACTTGCAACCGTTCAGTTCAGGAGAAGTCAAGCCAATGCTGCACTTATTTGAACCCCTCACCATTCGTGACGTTACCTTTCGCAACCGCATCGCCGTTGCTCCCATGTGCCAGTATTCCAGCCAAGATGGGTATGCCAACGATTGGCACTTGGTTCATCTAACAAGTCGGGCAGTTGGCGGTGCGGGGTTGGTGCTGACAGAAGCAGCCGCTGTGGAACCGGGCGGACGCATTAGCCCAGCCGATTTAGGAATTTGGTCTGATGGACACGCTGAAGCTTTAGCCAAAATTGTGGCGCTGATTCATAATTTGGGTTCCGTTGCTGGGATTCAACTCGCTCATGCAGGCAGAAAAGCGAGTACTGCTAAACCTTGGGAGGGAGG
>JAIUYC010000386.1 GCA_020216575.1 Coleofasciculus sp. S288
GACTTACGCAAATTTACCTTTAAACCACCATCTGTAGGGGCGAGGCATGCCTCGCCCCTACTCTGTGTAGCATCTGTGCGTAAGTCCTAAATGGAATACTGTTTACGCAGTCCCGCAATTTTCTGCGAGTGGAGTCGTGCGTTCAGGGGGCATCCTACCCCTACAGGGCAGGGCTATCTTTAAGATGGTCTGTTTAATCCCACTGTTTATATCAGTTACGTGCTAGAAATTGGCTTTCTCTTGCTCCTGTCTTTTTTGAATTTCTTCTAATATGAAACTAGGGAGTCAGGGCGGGTTTTGTTGATTGGTTATCGGTTTTCCTACAGGTTTAATCCCTAAACCCGCCCCTACATCTAATCTTGCTAGGCAATAATTGATAAAATTTTCTGCTTTAAATTTCAATTGTTCAGGTAGGGATTAACAGGGTAGGGACACGATCCCAAAGCCCTTACAGCTAACTACGATGCCAAGTTGTGACACCACCGGGCTTATCAATCAGAGTAATGCCTTTGGCTTGGAGTTCGTTGCGAATGCGATCGCCTTCTGCAAAATTCCTCGCTTTCCGCGCCTCGGCACGCTGCTGAATCATCGCCTCAATCTCAGCATCACTTAACCCATCAGCGGGTTTCTCCGTTACCTCTTCAGGTTGAGCTTCTAACCCCAACACCTTTGCCAGAGTAACCAGTGTATGCCATTGCTTTTCTAACTCCTGAGGCGACGCTTCCGTTTTCCCTTCATGCACCAAGAGATTGCCCTCACGGCGTAACTCCTTGGCAATTTCAAACAAGACGGCTAACCCTCCTGCAAAATTGAAGTCATCATCTACTGCTTCATTGAATCGTTCCACCAAATCATCTTGTAGGGACACGGCATGTCCTGCCCCTACAGCATCTGGCGTCCAACCCAACTGTTCACCGTACTGATAGCCGAAAAGTAATCCATCTTTAAGAGTATTCCAGCCATTGGTGGCAGATGCGATCGCGTCATCCGAAAAATCAATCGGCTTGCGGTATTGCGCCATCAGAACGAATAAACGCACTGCCATTGGAGCAACGGGGCGATGGTCGCTTCTCTTCGAGACGCTACGCGAACGCGAACCGCCGGAGGCATCGAGCAAGTCTCGGATAGTAATAAAATTACCCAAGGACTTGGCCATCTTCTCTCCCTCCACTTTCACCATCGCGGTGTGCAGCCAGTAACGCGCCAAGGGTTTGCCCGTTACCGCTTCAGATTGGGCGATTTCATTCTCGTGGTGAGGAAAAACTAGATCAGCGCCACCCGTATGGATGTCAATCGTTTCACCCAGTTCTTCCCGAATCATTGCAGAACACTCAATATGCCAACCCGGACGCCCTGCGCCCCAAGGGGATTCCCACTGAGGTTCCTCTGGTCTTGCCCCCTTCCATAAGGCAAAATCAAACGGGTCTCTTTTTTTGGACGCCTCGGGGTCTTCCACATCCACTCGTCCACTTGCCCCAACTAGCAAGTCATCTAACTTACGCCCGGAAAGTTTGCCGTACTCTGGAAACTGACGCACGGCATAGTAGACATCACCGGCTGCTGGATAAGCGTAGTCTTTCTGTTCCAATTCGTAAATGAGACGCTTAATTCCGTCCAGGGTATGAGTAGCACGCGGATAGGCGTCGGCTTCTTGGACATTCAACCGCAACATATCCTCAAAATATGCCTTGATAAAGCGCTCAGAAACCTCTTCCATTGATGTTCCTTCTGCCCGTGCTCGGTTAAGAATTTTGTCATCAATATCCGTAAAGTTCTGCACGTAGCGCACATCATATCCGCGCCATTCCAGATACCGTCTAGCCGTATCCCAGACAATACAAGTTCTGGCATGACCCAAATGGCAGTAGTCATAGACCGTGATGCCGCAGCAATACATCCGAACCTTACCAGGTTCCAGCGGCTCAAACGGTTCTTTGCGACGAGTCAGGGTGTTGTAAAGGGTTAGGGTCATAACCAGGTAATGCTGAAATTAGCGGCGAACAGATACGCAATAATATGAGAGAAGGCGAGGATATCAATTATCATCCTCATGCCTGTGTTGTATAGCACGATAACACTACACTTACACTTCTATATTCTGACTTTTTTGACAGCCACGCCATGCAACCAGTAGCGACGTCCGGACAATCTCCATCTATCGATGCCCCGAAACACGGCATGCCCGTCACAATCATTACGGGTTTTCTGGGTAGCGGCAAGACGACTCTCCTCAACCATATTTTGACGAATCAGCAGGGGCTGAAGACTGCTGTTTTGGTGAATGAATTTGGTGAAATCGGTATCGACAACGAGCTGATTGTGACCACCGACGAGAACATGGTGGAACTTAGTAATGGTTGTATCTGCTGCACGATCAACAACGATTTAGCAGAAGCCGTTTACAAAATTTTAGAACGCGAAGACAAAGTCGATTATTTGGTCGTGGAAACTACAGGTCTGGCTGACCCCCTACCTGTTGCCCTCACCTTCCTCGGTACGGAACTGCGAGACATGACTCGTCTCGATTCGATTGTCACAGTGGTAGATTGCGCCAATTTCAGTCTAGATTTGTTCAACAGCGAAGCTGCCTACAGTCAGATTGCCTATGGTGACATTATTTTGCTCAATAAGGTAGACCTCGTTGATGAAGGTGATGTAGACGCGCTCGAAGTCAGAATTCGTGAGATGAAAGCGGGGGCGAGAATTCTCCGCACGACAAATTCTCAAGTGCCACTACCTCTGATTCTCAGTGTTGGTCTGTTTGAGTCGGATAAGTATTTCGATACTGAATCATCCAGTCATGACCACGACCATGAGCACGAACATCATCATGACCACGCTCATGAGCATCACGACCATGACCCCGAGTGTACTCATGAGCATCATGATCATGACCACGACCACCACCATCATCACTCTAATCACCTAGAGAATGATGGATTTATCTCGCTTTCCTTTGAGAGTGACAATCCGTTTGCGATTCGGAAGTTTCAGCATTTCTTAGACAATCTGCTACCATCTAGTGTTTTCCGCGCTAAGGGAATTCTTTGGTTTGATGAGAGTCCAAATCGCCACATCTTCCACCTCAGCGGTAAACGATTTACGATTGAGGATGATGAGTGGAACGGCAAACCCAAGAAAAATCAACTGGTGATGATTGGTCAAGATTTGGATCTCGAAACATTGCGATCGCAACTTGACAACTGCATCTGTTTACCCTCTGTTAATCGCGGCAAAGGCTTCGGAAAATAATTCCTAGCACCTAGTGGGCTGTCCATCTAGCTTTGAGTAGTTGACTTTCTCGAAACATAGAAAGATTGAAGCTATTTGAACTTATCATTTCTGTCTTGACAGCTCACTAATAGCTTTAAGTTTAAAGCCCTTCTCCCGATAGGATAATACCCCTGTCAATCTATATAATTCTTTTAAGCAGAGAAGGCTCTTTTAAGTCATTATGCAATCCATAGTCATGGATTGCGAATTGAATTTGTAGCATTAATCGATCGCTACGTAGAGGGCGAGTTGCTTTATGATAGCAAAATGTATCTTCAGCGAATCCAAAGCCCGCTTCACCACAAATAGTCACTATATTTTCTGATTTGTAGTAATTAATAATATCTTGATCAGTGCGTCGTTTAACTGGCGAAAAGACATGTATAGTTTTTTTATTTATATGACTACTGCGAACGCACACATGAGGTCCATCATGACATCCAACATCTGTTAAATAGAAGAAAAATCTAAGACATGCATAATCATCCAAATCATAATGGAAGAAGGTTATGGTTTTATTTGGATCATAGGGCTTTTCATCTTTAACAGCAAAGTTCCACCAAAGCCGACTTCCAGTGTAAACAGGTTTAACACCGAGATATAGAGTGGCAATCTCAATTAACTTCGGATCGCTTCCTAAGTACTTAATCGCTGGACAAAGCAAACTTGTGTTGAAATATTGAGCTGTCAAAAAAGTTCTATCAATTTCTTTTTCAATTTGTTCTTTTTTAGAATAGAGGAAGCCAAGGTGAGGTTCGCGATCGCCGTAACAACATGTGATGTGTGCAAATTCTAATATTTCTTGTTGAAGATTTTTGGGTAAAATAATACCGCAGTATAACCCATCTTTTTTTAAGGTTGTTGCTATAGGGTTTGCATCTAAATGTTTGAACGTAGAAGCTGTAGACTCTGAGTGATAATTTTGAATCTGTCTACGCTTGGCAAGAGATTTGGCAACAAAGCGAACAATCTTAAATCTTCCCATTACGGACATCACAAACCATTTGGGATTTCTACTTGCTTTTTTGGAGTAAGCATGTAGTCTCGAACCTACCTCTAACCAAAAACCACGAAAAAAGAGTAAATTAATTTCGCTTTCTTGAGAGTTCATGGAACTAAAAAGCACATCTCTCCCGAAATTTTAAAGTAAGATTATTTCTTTTTTAAGAAGTTAATGAATATTTCACAAAACTAATAGTCTGTGTGAAGATGATACAAACAGAACCATCAAAAGTGGTCAAAACTAATTGAGGGAGATAATGGAAAAATTGATTCCCCCGTGCTGGTCTAATTTGCGATCGCTTCTCGAATCATCTGTGCCGTAGCGGGTGCGAGTAGGACACCGTTGCGATAGTGACCTGTCGCCAGCAGAACGTTATTGTATCCTGGCAGTTGACCGATGATGGGGGCAGGACGTCCTTCGGGACGAGGGCGTTTGCCTGACCAAGTGCGAAGAATCGTAGCTTCGGCTAAAGTGGGACAAAACGCGATCGCATCCTGCCTCACTTTTTCCAAGCAGGCAGAGTCTGCAACCACGTCTCCTGCCTCATCCGGAAACTCAACCGTAGCCCCCACCCAGTATTCCCCCTCACCCACGGGTGCAATATGAACATCATTGCCAGTAATCACCGGTTGGAAGTCAGGATTCCCTAAAGGATGCTTTAGTCGCAGGTGCAACGCTTGACCTAAAACGGGTCTGATATCAATAGGTTGCTCCAGTGAAGCCGTTATCGGCGTCGAACCCAAGCCTGAGGATATCACCAACCAATCCACATCCAACGAGCCAACCGTGGTTTGAATTTGGTGGCAACTCCGGAGAGGAGCAGATTCCGAAGTAGTTTGCACGCTCTCGACAGCAACGCCAAATTTAAACATTACGCCATTGCGCTCCGCACCCGCTACGAGAGCCTGGGTGAGGGCAGTTGGGTTAACTTGTCGGTCTTGGGGAGAATAGATTGCCGCAATAACCTTGTCGGAATTGAGTT
>JAIUYC010000387.1 GCA_020216575.1 Coleofasciculus sp. S288
TAGGACTTACGCACAGATGCTACACAGAGTAGGGGCGAGGCATGCCTCGCCCCTACAGATGGTGGTTCAAAGGTAAATTTGCGTAAGTTCTGGGTGAAAAACTGCGTTTTTGGTAATTGGTAATTGGTAATCGGTAATCGGTAATTGGTAATTCCTTACCCAGCAAGTGTTTAACTTGATTAATCCGGTTGTCTTATCACCCTAGGTACGGGAGAGCCGTCCCGTCACACGAGTCCAACTAACTTCTCGCTCAGATCCCACATGCGCTTCGCTTTCTCATCATCGCGGGCTTCCGGAGAAACCTGTCTAACAAACGACTTCCCATTTTTCTTCTGTCGATTCCCCCAGCTCCAATAGGCACCGGATTGGCGGTAAGCTGGATCGGCGACTACCTCCGCAACCCGTTGGCCTGCCAGCTCTTCAGACACGAACCCTCCAGTGATGTATCTCTGGAAGAGTGGGAAGAGTTTCTGAAACAAGGGATAGTGATTTCGGAACAGAGGCGTTGTTGCCACACATCCGGGATAAAGAGAGCTGAAGGTAATGCCAGTTGAGTGATAGCGCTGATGCAGTTCTCGCATGGTCAGCACGTTGCAAACTTTGCTGTCCTTGTAAGCTTTGACAGGCTCGAATGTCTTGCCATCAATCATCGAGTACGGCTCTTTAAATCCTGCTTCAAAGCCCTTGAGTTCGCCTAAGTCCGGTCGTGGCGGAATCTTGCCTCCCAACTCATCTGGATTGTGCGTTACAGTTCCCAAAATGACGAGCCTCCGATCCGAAGCGGGTGACTTCTTCAGATCCTCCAGCATGAGGTTACATAGGAGAAAATGACCGAGGTGATTCGTGGCAACGGTCAACTCAAATCCTTCTGGGCTTCGTAACGGTTCTTTCAATAAAGGCATATAGATGGCGGCGTTGCAGACTAAAGCCTCTAGGGATCTGCCACTTTCCCTAAAGTTTTTCACAAACTGTCGAACGCTCTCCAACGAGGCTGTGTCGATATGCACAATTGTGTAGCTATCCTGCGGCATTCCCACTGTTTTGGCAGCATTTTCTGCCTTCTCAAGATTCCGACAAGCCATTACCACATGCCATCCCCTATCCGCCAACGCTTTTGCGGCTTGTAAACCGACTCCTGATGAGGCACCCGTGATTACGACCGTTGACTTCCGAGGTTGTTCCATTCTGAGTGAGACTCCTTTGAGTATGTTGACTGTTTCTAGAATCTCATACCCCAGAAAACTTCAGAGATTAGAATTTCAGGACTTACGCAAATTTATCTTTGAACCACCATCTGTAGGGGCGAGGTATGCCTCGCCCCTACTCTGTGTAGCATCTGTACGTAAGTCCTTAATTTTACAAGGCTCTCATGCAGTGAAAACACTGAAACAATTCCGCAATGCCCCGATAGTTCCGGAGCTGTTGCAAGCTACAATGCAATCTGGCAAAATTTCTTGCTACCTAACGCCAAGTTGATTCGGAAGACTAGCCATGATCCACGAAGTTTTTATGCCCGCCCTCAGTTCCACGATGACCGAAGGCAAGATTGTTTCCTGGGTTAAATCCCCAGGTGATAGAGTTGAAAAAGGCGAAACCGTGGTTGTGGTTGAGTCAGATAAGGCAGATATGGATGTTGAGTCCTTCTTTGAAGGCTATCTGGCGGTAATCACAGTGCCTGCTGGCGAATCGGCTCCTGTGGGAGCTGCGATCGCACTCGTGGCAGAAACAGAAGCAGAAATCGAGGCAGCGAAACAACAAGCGGCTCAATCCAGCCCACAACCTGCTCCTGCAACGGCTCACAAGGAAACAGCACCAGAACCCGTCGAGACAGCCCCAGCAATAGCTCAAGACACTCCCAGCCGCCGCAATGGACGGATTATCGCTTCACCTCGCGCTCGGAAGTTAGCGAAGGAACTGAGTGTTGATTTGAGTACGTTGAAAGGCAGTGGACCTCACGGGCGAATTGTGGCCGAGGATGTGGAGGCGGCAACGGGTAGAGGTAGCACGTCTGCACCTGCCCCAGCTACAACGCCAGCCGCACCAGCAAGGACACCCACTGCTGCACCACCCGTTGCCCCCGCCGCCAAACCAACACCAGCCTCTACCCCAGCAGTTCCCGTTGCCGTGCCTTTAGGCGAAATCGTCCCGTTGAATACGCTGCAAAACGCGGTAGTACGGAATATGGTGGCAAGTTTGGAAGTGCCAACCTTCCACGTCGGTTACACCATTACCACCGACGAGTTGGATAAGCTATACCAAAAAATCAAATCCAAGGGCGTTACGATGACAGCGCTGCTTGCTAAAGCGGTTGCCGTTACGTTGCAAAAACATCCCTTGGTAAATGCCAGTTATACAGGACAGGGAATTCAGTATCACAGTGGTATTAATGTTGCTGTAGCGGTGGCAATGCCAGGTGGGGGACTGATTACGCCAGTATTGCAAAAGGCAGACCAGATCGATATTTATTCCCTATCTCGCGCTTGGAAAGATTTGGTAGAACGCGCCCGACTCAAACAGTTGCAACCGGAAGAATATAGCTCTGGCACATTCACCATATCGAATTTAGGAATGTATGGCGTTGACCGCTTTGATGCCATCTTGCCGCCGGGACAGGGCGCTATTCTAGCTGTTGGGGCTTCACGTCCGCGGGTTGTAGCAACTGATGCGGGTTTGCTAGGGGTGCGGCGTCAGATGCAGGTGAATATTACTTGCGATCACCGCATTATTTATGGGGCTGATGCAGCAGCATTCCTGCAAGATTTGGCGAAGTTGATTGAAACTGATCCGCAGTCACTGACACTGTAAAAGTGCGATCGCATTTTCACCAAAGGCGCGGCGTGGAAGCCACTCCCTTAACGGGATGGCATAAGAGGCGGAGTCTCTGTATTCTCGCTCCCAGGTTGAACCTGGAAGGGTTTGGAGACTCTGCCTCTCAATAATGGATAATTACTAACCACTAACTAAAATGAATGGTATTACGCTGTTAGGATTACTGGCAGGAACGTTAACAACAATTTCTTTTATGCCTCAAGTCATTAAAACTTGGACAACTAAATCAACTCAAGATATTTCATTAGGGATGTTTATTACTTTCTGCTCTGGTATATTTTTATGGTTAGTCTATGGTCTATTCATTCAAAATTTACCTGTTATTCTTACCAATGCAGTGACTTTTATTTTAGCTTCAACAATTTTATGGATGAAGCTTAAGTATAAATAAAATATTGTCAGATTATTTAATTTAGAAACTTCAAAACATGAGATTTATTGGAGCAAGAGAATTTGAAGTTATCTAAAACTAAATCAGAAGTTCATCAAATGATTACCACGTTACTTTGATAAAAAAGCGATCGCTCTTAGTTGTCTCAGCTAAAGAGCGATCGCTTTTTAATAGGCACATCATCTACAAAGTGTCTAAATGAATTGTGAGAAAGAACAAACGACAGAGACACAGAGAACGCTCCAGAAAGAGAAGAGAGAATTTGACAGTTATTTAGGATGGCTATATGTGGCTTGAGTCGCTATGTCGCTATAAACCCTGAAATAACTATAACTATACTCTGGCGAAGAAAAAATAACCATTTGAAAGATTTAAAGTCAGGTTAAAGATTGTGTAAGAAATTAAGTTTACATTCTTTTTTTGATAAACTAATAAGAAGAAAAAGAAAGCCTTTATGAAGAAAAAATAAATAAAAAACAAAGGGAATCTTTTCCCCGTAAAGCTTTTATGTCGTCTCACTCCAAAAAAATTCTAAAAAAAACACGGGGTAAGAGTCTCAGGAATTTTGCCACTTACCCAGAATTACTAAGCGCGTCTTTGTCCAACCCCCGGTTCAGGTCATCTATAACGCTGGTAATTCTGATACTCGTGGGATACGCAGGCAACTATTTTAACCTGTCACTCTTTTTTGGAGTGGATTTTCTATTTGGCAGTATTGCTGTCTTGATGGTGGTGTGCCTGTATGGGAGCGGTTGGGGTACTATAACTGCTTTGATTGCTGGCTTGCACACCGTTATCTTGTGGAAGCATCCCTATGCAGCCGTTATCTTAACGCTTGAAGGACTGTTCATTGGTCGAGGGCTGCGCCTGAAGCGCCAAAATTTATTGCTGCTAGATGGGTTTTACTGGGTTTTCATTGGCATGCCTCTGGTGTGGCTATTTTACTTTCACATCTTGAGCGTGCCAGCTCAAACCGTATTGTTAATCGCGCTCAAGCAAGCTGTTAATGGCATCTTCAACGCCCTCGTTGCCAGCCTGCTGCTCGCACACCTGCCTCTTGGCAAATGGGTTACTCGTCTCAGGACAGCCAAATCTCTATCCCTCTATCCGACCTTATTCAACCTGTTGGTTGCCTGCGTCTTCTTTCCAGCCTTGATGCTCATCGTTTTGCACAGCAGAAGTGCCTTGCTCAATATAGAAACGGCGATTCCAGCCAATTTGCAACACGCATCCTCCGACTTAGTGGTTGAGCTGCGCTCGTGGCATCAACAAAATTTGAACACCCTCAAGCAACTTGCAGACGTCGCGGCTCGTTCCGGTATGGCTCCATCCTTCGCGTTACAGCAAAGTACAGAACTGATCCAGCGTACCCATTCAAGTTTCGAGCAAGTCTGGGTGGTGGATGAAGCCGGTAAAGCGATCGCCTCTTATCCTAAAACCAACACCCCAATCGCAAATAACACAGATTTGAAGGCGTTCAGCCAAACCAAGCAAACGGTGATATCCGATGTTTTGGTTACAAGCGATGAGGGTGTTTTGACGAGAATCATCCAAGCGATACCAATCGTCCACAACCAACGTTGGCTTGGCAGTGTTGTTGGCGAACTCAATCTGAGCTTTGTTGACAAATTCCTCAACTCATTGGTCTATCCACAACATCTGGAAATCACCCTTGTTGACCGTCAAAATCGTGTTATTTCTAGTACCCGTTCTGACTTAGCGAACCTAGAAACATTTGACCACAGCCAAGGTGGAGAGATTCGTCTCCTCAAGGCTGGAGTTTACCAATGGCTACCCGTCGAGGAGAACATGCCGATGATGAGCCGTTGGAAAAACTCCTTTTATGTGCAAAAAACTCCTGTTGGTAACAACCTGCCGTTGACTGTCATTGTTGAAGCGCCTAATCAACCTCACTTCAACTACCTACAAAATCTTTACATTGGTAGTTTAGCGAGCGTACTGCTGATTGTTGTATTAGCACTGATCCTGGCAAACCTGATCAGCTACTGGTTAACTCGACCCATTT
>JAIUYC010000388.1 GCA_020216575.1 Coleofasciculus sp. S288
AATAGCTTAATGTTCTGCCGCAGTTGTTCAGCTCGCTCATAAGTGGTTTCTAAAGATGTTTCTGGCAGCAGCAACAGAAACTCCTCACCCCCATAACGGCAAGCAATATCTGAAGCACGAATTTGCTTGGGGAGGAACCTTCCTATTTCTCGCAGGAGGAAATCTCCAGCCGCGTGACCAAAGGTTTCATTGAAGTACTCAAAGTGATTGATATCGATGAGGATGAGTCCCAGAGGTTGATGGTGACGTTCAGATCGCCGGATCTCCCGTTCCAAAGATTCTTCTAGGTAACGGCGGTTGTAGAGTTTGGTTAGGGGGTCGCGAAGGCTTTGGTTATTGAGGGTGTCCCGGAGTTTCAAATTGGCTAATGCTAAGCTTATATGTTTGGCAACGGTTACCGCCAGTTGTCTGGTTTCAGCAATTCCTCCCCGTTCTAGGGAACCGACATACAATACTCCCAATGTTTCCCCCTGTACCATTATTGGGACGCAAAACGTTTCAACGGGCAGAACATTGGGGCGGATATGTTGACAAACTAACCCATGATGGGTATCTTCTACGAGGTGAGCTTTTTGCCGTTGGAGTGCGAGGCACTCATGAGGGGTAAATATGGGATCGCTGGTGAGCGGTATCGATCCCCAAGATGCGATCGCCTCCAAGTTATTTGAAGAACGCATGATATAAATTGCCCCCACTGTATTGGGAAACAGTTGTTGCATCAATGGTTTGACTGATGTATATGCCTCTTCAACAGAGAAACACGATTGAAGTGAATCAATCAGCCGATCCAGTAATGTGATATTTAAAAAAGTAGTTTGCATTAGACTGCTATAGTTTGGTGTTGAGCTTCGAGAATTTGGTAGTGCGCCCTGACACCAGCGTTTCAAGTCTGGCATTGCTACTCTGTACGAGAGCCAAGCCAGTCATCCAAGAAAGAATGAGGAATTAGAACTCTCTTTAATAATGTAAGTTAATCTTTATTAGGTTCATACCTGAGCTAGCTGAGTCTAACCGGAAGCTACTCCAAATCGATTTGACTATACTTCCCACGGGTACAGATTCCGTTTCAAGGAAGGTTGCTATCTCACGTTATTGGGTGGCATCAACAAAGCCACGCTGAAACACTTCAAAAAGAAGCAAAAGCTCGCTCTTTGCAAGACTTTAAAAGTTTTGTAAATCAACAACGTGCAAGGGGTGAAATCGAGATCCTTGTGGTTAGGCTAGATATGTAACCTAAGATAGATGTATTTATGCACTCGTTGGGTAAGCAGCTGGAAAATTGTTATGAATTAGCCTGCGATCCCGCTACCAGGGCTAATTGTTACCAGACCGACACAGCATATCCACGTCCACAATTGCGGCGCGACGACTGGATTTGTCTGAATGGTTCATGGAAGTTTACATTTGATGACGCTGGGCAATTTGTTCAACCCACCGACATTTCTGACTGGAGTCATACTATTGAAGTTCCTTTTGCTCCAGAATCCGCCAAAAGTGGCATCGGTGACACAGGTTTTCATCCCAACTGCTGGTATGAGCGGGAATTTGAGCTACCCAAAGGAGAGGATCGGGTGCTGCTCCACTTTGGGGCTGTAGATTATCGTGCCCGTGTGTGGGTCAACGGTCAATTCATGGCTGACCATGAAGGCGGACATACCCCGTTCAGCATCGACATTACACCTGTCTTGAATGAAAATGGGTTACAGCGGGTAACAGTCTGGGCGCAAGACGACCCCCACGATTTGGCTAAACCCCGTGGTAAGCAGGATTGGCAGCTAGAGCCGCATAGTATCTGGTATCCACGCACTAGCGGCATTTGGCAGACAGTCTGGGTAGAGCAAGTTCCTGCCACTTATATCGATCGCATCCGTTGGACGCCGCACTTCGAGCGGTGGGAGATTGGCTTTGAAGCCTTTGTAGCAGGTGAGCAGTACGATGGTCTACAAGTCAAGGTCAAACTGACAGCTAATTGTCATTTGCTGGTGAACGATACCTACGAAGTGATCAACGGTGAGATTCACCGACGCATCGCACTATCTGACCCAGGCATTGACGACTACCGCAATGAATTACTCTGGAGTCCGGAGAAGCCAACCCTAATCGATGCCGAAGTTCAACTGTGGCACGGAGACAGGCTGATTGATGAAGTGAAGTCCTATACGGCAATGCGGACGGTGGGGATACAGCGCGATCGCTTCATGCTCAATGGTCGCCCTTACTATTTGCGTCTGGTTCTAGACCAAGGCTACTGGCCTGATACCCTAATGACTGCCCCCTCCGATGAAGCGTTGCGTCGTGATGTCGAGTTAGCCAAGAGCATGGGTTTCAATGGTGTCCGCAAGCACCAAAAGATTGAAGACCCCCGGTTCTTGTATTGGGCAGATGTGCTGGGCTTGATGGTTTGGGAAGAAATGCCCAGCCCCTATCGTTTTACGCCCAAAGCGGTAGAACGAATTACAAAAGAGTGGACTGAGGTCATCAATCGGGATGCCAGCCACCCTTGTGTTGTGGTGTGGGTGCCGTTCAATGAATCTTGGGGCGTTCCTGACTTGACGGCGACAGAGGCTCATCAACACTGCGTCCAAGCGCTCTATCACTTGACCAAAACTCTAGACCCGACTCGCCCAGTAGTAGGCAATGACGGCTGGGAGAGTGCTGCTACCGACATCCTGGCTATCCATGACTACGATAACAAGCCAACTCGACTGGCAAAGCGTTATGGGCCAGAGGTCAAGTTATCAGACCTGTTTGATCGCCAACGTCCGGGAGGGCGCGTCCTCACCCTGGATGGTCATCCCCATAATGGGCAGCCCATCATGCTGACTGAATTCGGTGGCATTGCTTATGCCGCTCCTGAAGAACCGGATGCCGATAAAATCTGGGGATATGTCCGGTCTTCGGATGTCTCAGAGTTGCAAATCCGGTATACCGCGCTACTGGAGGTAGTTAACAAAGTCGAATTGTTCAGTGGATTTTGTTACACCCAGTTGACGGATACGTTCCAGGAAGCCAATGGCCTGTTGTATGCAGACCGCACGCCAAAGTTTCCCATTGAAGCGATCGCACATGCAACTCTAGGCAGGGGCGAAGAGGAAGAGGAGGACGTTATGCTCTCTAGCATTAAAGCTAAATGGTCGCCAGAGCAAAATGTATTCTCAGGAGCTGTTAAAGCCGGATGGGCGTCCGCTGACTCTCTACAGCAGATACCCCATTGTGCAGGGCATCCAGGCTCCCAGCCCCGGTAACGAGCCGATTCAAGCCAATCCACACTTGCGCTGGCATCCCTTGCGCGGCGAGTGGATTGCTTACGCTAGTCATCGTCAGGGGCGGACGTTCATGCCGCCCCCAGAGTACAACCCACTGGCACCCACCATCGATCCTCAGTTTCCCAGCGAACTGCCTCAGGGGCAGTATGACATCGCGGTTTTCGACAATCGCTTTGCTTCGATGAAGCTGGCGGCACATGACCCACCCACCAGTATTGTTGAAACTCTACCCGCCAATGGTGTCTGCGAGGTGGTAGTCTTCACCCAAGACCCCGAAGCGTCCCTCGGTTCCCTGGAACTGGATCACCTGGATTTGCTGTTGCAAGTGTGGGCTGACCGAACTCGCGTACTCGGAGGGCATCCGCACATTCAGTACGTGCTGCCTTTCGAGAATCGGGGTGTGGAGATGGGGGTAACGTTGCTGCATCCCCATGGTCAGATTTACGCTTATCCGTTTGTGCCTCCTGTTCCGGCACGAATGCAGGAACGCCAGCAGGCATATTACCAGGAAAATCAGCGGGGATTGCTGCAAGATTTGATTCAAAAGGAGATTGAGGACAAGCAGCGGATTCTTTATTTGGATGAAAATGCGATCGCATTTGTCCCCGCCTGCGCCCGTTATCCCTACGAAGTTTGGATTGCAACAATTGAGCCAGTTGGCACATTCATCGACCTTACGCTAGACCAGCGTCGAGGACTTGCCAGAGCCTTAAAGACTGTCACTCTCAAGTATGACGGCTTATGGAACCGTACCTTCCCTTACTTGATGGCTTGGTTCCAAGCACCGACTGACGGGCAACCCCATCCGGAATCCCATCTGCACGCGGAGTTCTATCCCCCGTATCGTACTCAGGATAAGCTTAAGTACTTAGCCGGAACCGAACTGGCAGCGGGAATGTTTGCCAATGACGCCCTCCCAGAAGAGAAAGCGAAGGAGTTACAGGCAGTATCGATAATTCTGGAAGAAGGGGTACAGGTATGAAGGAATTGAATGAAGAAGTCTCCCGAAAACTGGAGTTAATCCGGGTAGCCCTAACTGAAACTGGCGCGACGGGTGTCCGGCTTAAGGGAACAGATTGGTTTGCTTGGGCAACGGCTGGCGCTTCCAATACCGTGTTGCTCACGGCTGAAACCGGAGTGGCAGAAGTGTTGGTAACGGTTCGAGATGCCTGGGTATTGACGGATGAAATCGAAGCCCAGCGTTTAGAAGATGAGGAACTTTCGGCGGACTTCAAGCTGCACGTTAACCCTTGGGCTGATGCTGCTGCTCGTGAATCGTTTGTGCGAGATGTGACGAATGAAGAGAAGGTTATTAGTGACCGTCCAATCCCTCACCTAGAGAAGCGATTACCCGCATCTCTACAACAGCATAAACGGGTAATGATGTCAAGTGAGCTAGAGCGATATCGCGAAGTGGGGCGTAAGGCTAGCGAAGCCATGACACAGGTACTATCAAAGGCTCAACCTACCTGGACAGAATATCAGCTTGCGGGTGCGGGTGCCGAGGCGTTGTGGGCGAGGGGACTACATCCAGCGCTGACTCTAGTGGCTGGTGAGAGGCGTTTGCCGCTATACCGTCATGCTACTGCAACTGGGGAAGCGATCGGACGGCAAGCGATGTTGGTGTTTTGCGCGAGGGGATATGGTTTATATGCGAATCTTACCCGATTTGTCTCATTTGGTTCGCTTGGGGATGAACGCGCCGAATTGCATCACCATGTGCGGGAAATTGAAGCCCAAGCGCTGAATTTGTGCAAACCTGGAACATCTCTGGATGCCGTTTATCATACCTTGGCTCAGGCTTATGAACAGCACGGATTTCCCAATGCAATTCGGGAACATCACCAGGGAGGAACGACGGGATATCTGGCACGAGAAATTGTGGCAAATCCTACTACTACTGACACTTTAATAGAAGGCATTCCTGTTGCTTGGAATCCAAGTTTAGTAGGGGCAAAGGTTGAAGATACGTTTGTGATT
>JAIUYC010000389.1 GCA_020216575.1 Coleofasciculus sp. S288
TAGACCTTTGTCTAAACCGCCCCGGTCATAGAAGGGGTAAAGCAACAGTTCCCGCGTCCGTTGATCAGTCCAAACACTCAAGGGTCCCGGTAGCCTTGTCACTCCAGAACTTGACAAGAGCTGCCAAACTACTAAGAATATCAAGGTTCCGATGATAGGAGGCAAGATATTCTGAGAATTCTTTTTCCAGAAGCTACGAAGGGCATCAGTAGGATTAGCTCCTCCATTGCGATTGATGGTGTTGACAGTCATTTTCCTTTTCCTCTATTCTTAGGTCGGTTTGTGTGCAATGTGAATGGGACTTTGAACTCGTTAGGTATCAGAAATTAGCAGACCATAACAATGGACATTAACTAAAGCTAGTGCAGCGTGACGGAAATAACTATCGAGTTGAAAACGTTTAAAAAGCTTACTGTACAAGCCTTATTTCCTTCTGTCCTCTGCCATCTGCGTTCTTGCACTCGCCATTTTAGGCTCTCTTAATTTCCAGGCTATTGAGGTAAGCCTCTGGGTTTTCTGGGTCAAACTCTTTGCCATCAAAAAACTTCTCAACACCGCGAGATGTACTCTGGGGAATGTCAGCCTCAAAGCCTGCTTCTTTCGCCGCTTCTTTCCAGAGATCTTCGCGATTGACCGCATCGATAATCTTCTTCGCTTGGTCGATGTCTGCAATCTTGCCATCGTGGAAACCCCAGCGCAGCGACTCGGTCAGGAACCATAAATCGTGACTCTTGTAGGGATAGGACACGCTACCGATATCGTCTTTCCAGTACAGCGGTCCCATCTTGATGTCGCTAACGCTGGGTTTGCCATCACCGAGGTTGTACTGTCCGGCATAAGGGGGTTCGAGAACTTGTGCAGGGATATTAAAATAACTCCGTCCGGCGACGATTTGAACGAGTTCTGCGCGATTTTCTGGCTTATCGCACCACTGCTGGGCTTCCATAATTGCCTTTAAAATGGCTTTCGTGGCTTTGGGATTCTTGTCTACCCAGTCGGATCGAATTGCCAGGTATTCCTCCGGATGGAATTTCCAGAGTTGGGAGGTTAATCCTGCCATGAAGCCAATCTTGTCGTTGACGATGCGGTAAGGCCAGGGGTCTCCTGTACTAAAGGCATCCATCGTTCCATTCCGCATACCTTGCACGGTTTCAGCCGGTGGCACGGCTAAGAGGTCGATGTCTCGATCTGGATCGATACCACCAGCGGCTAACCAGTAGCGAATCCAGAAATCCTGGTTCACGTTGGGGAATGTGTGTGCCGCTTTAAATTTCCTGCCATTCGTGGATTGAAACCCTTTGATGTAGTCGGCTGCACTGGAAATATCGAGTGCAACGCCCTTGCCTTCGTGAATTTGTGCGATCGCAATACCATTGCCGTGGGTATTCAACTGGGCGAGAACATACATGGGTATTTTTTGCCCATTCGTAATGATGCCTTCACTCATTAAATGAGGCATTGGCATCTGCCACTGACCGCCATCAATTCCACCTCCTTGGGAACCGATGGTTACGTTATCCCGTGCCGCCGCCCAACTGGCTTGCTTGGAAACATCCACCTCTGTCATGCCGTACTTGGCAAAGAAGCCTTTTTCCTTTGCAATCACCAAAGGCGCAGACTCAACGATGGGGATATATCCCAACTTGACTCTTGGCGTTTCCGGCATTTGTTCCGGACTAATTTCTGTCGCTTGAGTTTGTGCCGTTTCAGTAGCAGCATTAGTGGCAGAGGGAGGGTTACCCAAACAACCTTTGAGTAATATGGAACCAGCAGCAGATGCTCCAGCAGTGAATAGAAATCTTCGGCGGGAAAAATTGGTCATAAAGCCTCCAGCAACTTCAATTTTTGTAGGGTTGCGAACAAATAACTAAGTTTTGTTGTTATTGAAAGTCTGACTGCGAAGTCTTCAGGTTTAATCGCTAGGAGCAAATTACGCTCAAGTTGATAAAAACCTAGCGTCTTTCCTTTGGAGTACTTCGCAAACCTCTCCTTGGATTAAATCAGGCAGAAACCTGACTAAATAGAAAATTCTCAGTTGCATGAATACGCCCTTACAAGCGGAGTTAAGAAACTTGGGGGTTCCTTTCCTTCGTTCCTATTGGCATTTCTCTATTGTTTTGCAACTTGGTATAAGCTTACCACCTTAGACAGAGGAAGAATTAATTCCCCCAGACAAATCAAAAAAAAATCTTAAATAATAGTTATAAGGAATTATCGAGTCTTCTACTAGTTAGAGGGGTTGAGCTAAATTCTAGGAAGTGATATCTATAGTAACCATTGAAACCGTCTATGAACGGTAATTGATAGCCTATTCTTTGGTTAAAAACCATTAACTCTAATTGACTAAACTATAAGGTTATAGTCACTACCTTCTATAGCCAGTCTCAATGATTCATGAAATTCTCTCTTCTCTTTCTCTGCGCTCTCTGCGCCTCTGTGGTTCGTTATTATTCACAACTCGACAGAACTACGCAGAACCAACCCAAACCATACTGGCGCAAGCTTCAGAGTGACGCAGCTAAGACAAGAACATCGTTGAGAACACTACTATTGACGTTGGCAACGCTATGGCTGATTAGTGCTAGCGCACTGCCTCCCGTTGCCGCTGAACCGCAGACAAAGAATTTCAGTCGCTTTGCGGATTGGTGTTTGCATCAAGACAATCTTTCCCCAGAGGCCAGAGATACCGTTCAAGTGCTTTTACAAGTCGCTGGCACGTCTGACTGCAAGCAAGCCGAACAACAACTTTCCAGTCTCACCCAACTCTACCTCGGTGGCAGTCAAATCTCGGATATCAGCCCACTGGCATCCTTAACTAACCTTACCAGCCTCGCCCTTGATGTCAATCAAATCTCTGACATTAGTTCACTGGCATCTCTGACGAACCTCACTACCCTCTTCCTCAACAGCAATCAAATCACTGACATCAGTCCACTCGCATCGCTGACTAAACTGACAACCCTCTCGTTATTTGATAATCAAATCACCAACATCAGTCCACTCGCATCGCTGACTAAACTGACAACCCTCTCGCTATTGGACAATCAAATCTCTGACATCAGCCCTCTGTCATCTCTCAACAACCTAACTTGGCTCTCGCTGCTTGACAATCAAATCTCCAATATCAGTCCACTGGCATCGCTAAACAATCTCACTTGGCTCTCTCTTGGCAGTAATCAAATTACTGACATTCGTCCGCTTACCTCTCTAACCGGGCTAACTACTCTTACCCTGTTTGATAATCAAATCACTGACATCCGTCCTTTAGCATCCCTAACCAACTTAACTGAACTCTCCCTCGGCAACAATCAAATTTCTGACCTTAAACCGCTGACATCTTTGGTAAACTTGACTGAACTCTTCCTGTTCAATAATCAAATTGCTGATATCAGTCCCCTTCAGTCTTTGACTAATCTAAATTGGCTCGACCTTTTCAACAATCAAGTCTCCGATATCAGCCTATTTAAATCTTTGCCCAGTCTGGCTTGGCTTGATCTGCGTGGCAACCCTTTGAGTAACAAAACTTGCCCTGTTCAACCAGAGTCTATCTGTCAGTTTTGAAGGCTTAGGAAGTGGAGCGATCGCACCCCTAAATCATATCGTCTTGAAGACACCAAGGTTAGAATCTGGGGAAAAGTGCGATCGCTCTCATCTTCCCATGTCCCAACAACCCATTTACATTTCCCGCCAGCAGGCAGAAACGTTTCTTGCTGAGTTTGACAAAGCCCTCAACCAACCCAGTTTGCAGCCACTTCTGTTTCAGGTGCATGGGATTGGGGGAGTTGGAAAGTCTACGCTGTTGAGGAAGGTACAAGAAATATACCAGCAGCAGGCGGATTTTAGTGCGGTGTCCTTTGGCTTGACAGAGGGAATTGAAACGCCTCTAACGCTGATGGCAACGCTTTATGAGCTATTGCCGAAACCCTCCCTTCCTAGCGTCTGGAAACGGGATTTACTCAACTGGGAACCTCCAGCCGATCCGTTTACCTCGCTGAATGAGCAATATCAGCAAACGCTTTTGGCGCTGCAAAATCAATCCGTTTCCGGCAAGCCGTCGGTTGATGGTGAGCAACAAAGTGCGGTGAAGGATTTGCTCGAACTGGGAATCCTTACCCTGTTTTCAGCCACAGGTGCCGCTTCACTGGATACGGCAGTTGCTGCTTTGGGGAAGGGAGTCGGGATGTTGAAAGATGCCCCGCAGGCAATAGCATCTGGAAAAGAGCGGGTGCTACAACTGCTGCAACAGCATCCGGCAACGAAGGGGAAAAAAGAACTGCAAGAACTGATGCTGCAACCGTTGCCCAAATTAACTCAAGCATTTGCTCAGGGGTTGATTCAGAAGGCACAAACGCGCCCCATTGTACTCGTGCTGGATACCTATGAAAAAGCGCCTTCTGCGATCGACCTTTGGTTGTGTCAATATCTGTTGGGGAATACTGAGATCAAGTCTCACAATGTCCGAATTGTTCTGGCAGGGCGACACAATTTGCTGAGAACAGAATATTGGCGGAAATTGCAGCAAGATCGAGAGTTAGTTTACGCGCAATCGTTGGAGCGATTTGATCAAGAACAGACGGCAGACTATCTTCAGCAGATTGGCATTACTGAACCGGATGACGTTGGGGACATTTATAAAGCAACGAAGGGCTTACCGTATTATCTCAACTGGATTCGACGGGAGAAATTAGCGGGGCGAGCGATCGACTTTT
Organism: Coleofasciculus sp. S288; assembly: GCA_020216575.1. Lineage (GTDB taxonomy): Bacteria > Cyanobacteriota > Cyanobacteriia > Cyanobacteriales > Coleofasciculaceae > JAIUYC01. The sequence goes on from JAIUYC010000389.1 coordinate 4,710, forward strand.
CACAGGGCAATCAAGCGATTGTGGAGTTGCTGCTGCAAGGGCTGAATCCAACGCAGAAACAAGTGTTGCAATTGGCGGCTTGCTGCCGCTGGTTTGATAAGGGATTGATTCGCCACTTGATGAAGGCTCAAACCTTAAACTTTGACACGGCTGCTGATGATAGGCTGAACTGCTTTGAGTGGTTAACTCAGCGAGATTTTGCAGAATTTGCTCAACATCGCTATCGCTTAATTGATTTTGAATTTCTCGAACGCTGTAATTTTTCCAAAGCGCAGATAGAGAAGGCATTAGAAACCTGTTTTCGTCCTATTGCATCATTAGACGGGATTGCCAAGTTTGCCGCACTTATGTCTAAATCCAGACGTTGCCCTGAAAATCAGCGGTTAGATTGGTTGCGGCAAGCCCAAGTCCAAGCTGAACAACTTGCTACTCCCGCCGAGCCTGAATTTAGCAGTGGTTTGTTTTTGTGGGCATTGGGCTATGCTCTGGGCAACTTGGGACGAATAGAAGAAGCGATCGCCTCTTACGACAAAGCCC
>JAIUYC010000390.1 GCA_020216575.1 Coleofasciculus sp. S288
AGATGCTTTGGAGCAAAATTGGGTCGTGGTGGCACAACCGACTCAAGGGAATACCCGCACCCTGGTTAGCTGCGGACAAAGTATGCTAGAACAGCAGATTGCGATCGCAAACCCAGAAACTCTAACCCTTTGTCCCCCTGACCAAATCGGCGAAATTTGGGTATCGGGTTCCAGTGTCGCCCAAGGCTACTGGAAGCGCCGAGAAGCAACCACCTCAACGTTTCAAGCCTATCTAGCAGATACAAGAACTGGGCCATTCCTGCGAACAGGTGATTTGGGCTTTATCCGAAACGGCGAACTCTTTATTACAGGCCGCTTAAAAGACCTAATTGTAATTCGGGGTCACAACTATTATCCCCAAGACATAGAACAGACAGTTGCTCAAAGTCACCCCAGTCTCATCGTCGGTTCTAGCGCTGTGTTTGGTGTAGAGGTTAAGAGCGAGGAGCGACTAGCAATTGTGCAGGAAGTCCAGCGGACTGCGCTCAAAACCCTTGATGTGGAGGCAGTCGCAATGGCTATTCGGCAAGCGGTTACTGGAAAGTACGAAGTCCCGGTGTATGCCGTGGTATTGCTGAAACCAGGAACAATCCCCAAAACCTCCAGTGGCAAAATTCAGCGTTTTGCCTGCCGTCAGAAGTTTTTGGACGGCAGTCTAGATGTCGTCGGCAGCCAGATTCTGGAGCCGCCCGACTCAGAATTGCCCAAAGTCCAGCAGCCCTTGCGGTGGTGGCGTATTACCCGCCACACGATTCTCGCCCTATCCCCGTCAGAGCGTTTGCCGTTTCTAGAATCCTATCTAAAGGAACAGGTAGCGCGGGTACTGCAAGTCTCCGTCAGCCAGATTGACCAACAACTACCCCTCAGCCATTTGGGACTGGATTCGCTGATGCTGCTGGGATTGAGGCTCCAACTCGAACAGGAGTTAGATACCCCACTACCTAACAATTTCCTGGATGAAGATGTAAGTCTATCCCAACTAACAGAAATATTGCTGCACTTCCTAATCACCGACATTTCAGAAGGTGAAATGAATTCAGCGTTGAGCCTGTCTCCTTCTGTCCAAGGCGATGTTCCTCTTACTCCAATCCAACATCAATTTTTAGAACGAGAGCAACCTGATTTCAATTATGACCAGACTATCTTTCTATACCTGCGATCGCCAAAATACGCTGACCATGCCGTAGTGGAACAGGTGCTGCAACATATCCTGACCTATCATGATGCCTTTCGGTTGCGTTTTATTAAGGAGAGCGATCGCTGGCGGCAGTTTTATGCTAAATCAGTCGAAACTGTAGCGTTTCAGCACATAGATGCCTCTGAACTACCCCGCTCAGAATGGAAATTCTTGATTGAGCAAAGGCTTGAAGACCTGAACCGAAGTCTAAATTTGTCCACTGGTCCCCTACTGCGAGCCGCACTAGTAGATTTTGGTTCCCAGCATCCAGGGGCATTGCTATTAGTTCTGCACCACCTCGTCAGCGATGCTGTCTCCTGTAAAATAGTTATCTCAGATATTCGGCGGTTTTACGAACAGCTCAGCCGAGGAGAGACCATAACCCCCCTACCTAAAACAACGTCTTACAAGGACTGGGCGGAGAAACTGGCAGCTTATGCCCAAACCGAGGCAGTACGTCAAGAACTCCCATTCTGGCTAAGCCTCACTAAGCTCAAGTTTCCCATGACTCGGTATCAATTACCCGTAGATTTTCCGGGGGGAATTAACAGCCGAGCTTCCATTGCCAGAGTTGAGCAGGTTGTATTGAGTCCTCTTGAAACCCGTGATTTCCAACAAAAATTTCCCACTGACCTGTTAGAATCAGCCCTACTCACAGCACTCACTCAAGCCTTTTGTAACTGGACGGGTCAATCTTTTCTTTATGTGGAGTTAGACCGACATGGACGGGAACATAGCTTTAAGGATATAAATTTATCCCGCACCGTGGGTTTTTTCCTCTGCCACTTTCCCATTCGGTTGGAACTGGGGACTGTTAATGCCCCATCGCCTACCCCAGTATGGCAGCAGATTCACGCCCAAATCCAGCGGGTTCCCAACAACGGTATCAGTTATGGTTTGCTGCGCTATCTCAACCAAGATGCAGACGTTGCAGAACTTATGCGCCGGATTCCTCAACCTCAGGTACATTTTACATATCAAAGCAATCGTCTCGATCCACCTCAATCAGTTGCGTCGTTTCCCCTAATTTTGTCTGAAGTACGCAGCAATTCTCGTAATGTCCGAGATTACCTGCTTACAGTCAGGGTCAGTCAGATGCGGGGCAGTTTGCATTGTAGTTTTGGATATAGTACCGAGTTGCATCGAAAGTCGAGTATCGAGGCTTTAGTCAGTCATTTTACTCAAGCGTTGCGATCGCTTTTGACTTAATTCCCTCCTTAATTCCCGAATCTTATGAATCCAATAGGCTGGCTATAACCATCCTGTTGGATTCATAAGAACCTTTGTTTCTCTTCTGGAGCGTACTGGAGTACCTCTGCGGTTTGTTATAGCAAAAGGCAGTGGTTCGACAGGCTCACCAATCGGGCTCCAGGGCAGAAGGGAAAAGATTCACTGGCCAAGGTTTCAGGATTTGGCTTTGTCCTAATTGCTTTGGCGACTGCTATAAAAAAAGCCAATCTCCCAGATGATTTAGGATGGCTAGATATGACCCGATTTCACCAATACCTCGGTTTTACCAGCAGCTTTATGCTAGTCTGGCTTGCTAGCGCCTCTAGAGCCAGCACCCAAATTCTCCCCGATGCGACGCTGCCCAATAATTCTGTCGTCAATATTGAAGGAGCAGTTTTCCGAATTACCTCCGGCACTCAAGCAGGGGGAAACCTCTTCCACAGCTTCGGCGAGTTTTCCCTACCCACAAACACGACAGCCTATTTTGACAATGCCCCTGATATTCAAACTATCATTTCGCGAGTTACGGGTGGGATAGGTTCAAACATCGATGGCATAATCCAGGCTAATGGTGCAGCGAACCTGTTTCTGCTCAATCCCAATGGGATAGTATTTGGTCCTAATGCCAGACTGAATATTGGGGGTTCGTTTATCGGAAGTACCGCCAACAGCATCAAATTTGCTGATGGTACAGAATTTAGCGCCACGAATCCCCAAACTTCTCCCCTGCTCACCCTCAACGTTCCCATCGGTTTGCAATTGGGAGCAAATCCAGGGGCAATTCAAGTGCAGGGGCAGGGTAACAGATTGATTATCGATCCGGATACGTTTGCAGTTATTGGGATTCAGGGGGAAGGCCTTAGCGTTCAACCCGGACAAACCTTAGCTTTAGTCGGGGGTGAGGTCGTCCTGCAAGGCGGAAATCTCACCGCAGCCGAGGGCAGAGTTGAGGTGGGAAGTACGCAAGAAGGGGGGACGGTCACGCTAACATCAACAAATCCTGGCTGGGTGTTGGGCTATGAGGGTGTGCAGAATTTCCAGGATATCCGTCTGTCCCAAACTGCTGCCATCAATACTAGTGGCGTTGCCGGTGGCAATGTCCAGTTGCAAGGGCAGCGCGTCTTGCTACAAGGGGGTTCAGCCGTCCTGGCGCTCACCGAAGGGTCGGGAAGCGGAGGAACTGTCACCCTTACTGCTCCCGAGTTAGTCGAATTCAGCGGGACATCACCCATTGGTCTTCCCAGCGCTATCTTAACGGAAACAACGGGAGCTGGAGCTGGTGGTAACGTAACTATTACCACGGGACGGCTTATCTTCCAGGATGGGGGGCAAGTCTCGTCGAGTACGTTTAGCGGGGGACGGGGAGGAAATCTAATCGTGAACGCCTCAGAATCCGTGGAACTGACGGGTCGAGCCGTCCTATTTAATTTGCCCAGTGGCTTGGTTAGTTCGTCTACGGCGTTCGGTAGTGGAGATGCTGGCAATGTGACGATTAACACAAGGCAGTTGATTGTTCGAGAAGGCGCTCAGGTTTCCAGCGATACGTTGAGTCAAGGTCGTGGGGGCAATCTGACGGTGAATGCTTCTCAATCCATAGAACTAAGTGGTCAAGCCGATGCTGACCTACCGAATAATAATAGTGGTTTGTTTGCGATCGCTCGCAGTCGTGGAGATGCTGGTAATGTAACGATTAACACGGGTCAGTTGGCTGTCCAGGACGGAGCGCAAGTATCGGCTTTCACGACAGGCTCGGGTCGAGGGGGAAATATTATCATCCGCGCCTCTGATTCTGTAGAAGCGTCGAGAACTCCAGTTGGAGCTTTAGCTCCGACGGGGATATTCACGAACTCGTTCGGAAACCAACCCCCCGACCAAGGAAGGGCAGGGAACATCGAGATTGACACGCGACAGTTGAGGGTTCAGGAGGGGGCAGTGATTGCCACTGAAAGTGGAGCCAACCTCAGAACACAGATTATCAACGTTGGGGGTCAGGGGGGAGATTTGCTGGTCAACGCCTCTGAGTCTGTGGAACTAACTGGCATTTCACCTGACGGTCGATTACCCAGCGCCTTGACTAGCCTAACTTACACGGATTCACCTGCGGGTGACTTGAGAATTTCCACCGGCAAACTGATTATCCGAGAGGGAGGAGGGGTTAGTGCTTCGACCTTAGGTGCAGGAACCGGAGGAATCCTTGATGTACGTGCCTCCGATTCTGTGGAACTAATAGGCATCTCAAGAGACGGGCGGTTTCCTAGCAGCTTAGATGCTTCATCTGGAGATGCGATTGGTGTTAGGCTTCAAGCTAGTGGTGATGCTGGGGACTTAAGGATCAACACCAGAGAGTTAACGGTTCGGGATGGAGCGAGAGTGGCTGTAAGTAGTATTGGGTCGGGAAATGCTGGTATCCTCGATGTTGTGGCTAACTCGATCCGCCTCGACAACGGCGGAGTCCTCACGGCTGCCACCGTCTCCGGCCAGGGGGGCAACATCGCGCTACAGACGCAGGACTTGCTGTTGTACAACCAGAGCAACATCAACACGAATGCAGGTAACACGACGGGTGGTAATATCACCATCGACACAGATATCTTAGTCGCTCTGGAAAATAGCGATATCACGGCTAATGCTCAGCAAGGTCGAGGGGGTCGGGTGAGTGTCCGCGCTCAAGGTATCTTTGGCACAGAGTTCCGGGAGGAATTAACGCCAGAAAGTGATATCACGGCGACGTCTGAACTCGGTCCTGAGTTCAGTGGCACTGTAGAAATTACCACGCCTGATGCTGACCCTAGCCGAGGGTTAACTCCCCTACCCAGTGACTTGGTCGATGTGACAGG